>NZ_RZQT01000001.1:0-179984 GCF_003998485.1 Mesorhizobium sp. M7A.F.Ca.CA.001.04.2.1 | reverse complement strand
TTGTCGGACAGCGTGCGCAGATAGGCGATGACGTTGGCGCGGTCCTCGTCCTTGGGCAGGCCGGCGAAGCCCATGGCGGTGCCCTTCACGAATTTCTTCGGCGAGGTGATGAAGTGGTTGATGTTGTCGTAGGTCCACTTCTCGGTGCCGCCCTTGGAGAATTCCTTCATGCCGGCCGAATAGGCAAAGCCTTCATGCTCGGCGACCGGGCGGTCGACGAGGTCCCACAGGTCCGGGCCGACCTTGTTGGGGCCGCCCTTTTCGCCGGAATGGCAGGCCTGGCACTTCTTGAAGACGGCAGCACCCTGCTCGACATTGGCGGTCGCCAGCAGGTCGGCGATCGGCTTGGCCGCGGCGGCAGGCGCGGCCGGACCGCCTTCGGCGGGCTCGGCGGCCTCGATGGCGAAACCAGGCTTTTCCGGCGCCGGCGACGCAAACAGCGCATCGGACACAATGCCGACCGAGAAGACGACGAAAACGGTTCCGAGCAATCCGGCGAGCAGTTTGTTGACTTCGTTGGAATCCATACGCCCCTTGCTCCCTTTTCCGGCGGACAGAACCGTCCACTCCGTCCGTCGGTATCGTGACCGTCCTGCCAGGGCGGTCAAATCGGGCGGAAACTAGGTCTTTTGCGGCGGCGTTGCAACACCTATAAGGGCGCTTCCAGTGAGACCTTTTGCCACTTTCCCTGTCCTCTTTCGAGACGCCTTGCACCCGAAATGTCCACGCTGATCCTGATCCCGGCCCGCATGGCTTCGACCCGCCTGCCGGGCAAGCCGCTGGCCGACATCGCCGGCGCCCCGATGATCGTCCATGTCGCCCGCCGCGCCGCCGAAGCCGGCCTTGGCCGGGTGGTGGTGGCGACCGACACCCAAAGCGTGGCGCAAGCGGTGCGCGCGCACGGTTTCGAGGCCGTGATGACGCGCATGGATCACGAATCCGGCTCCGACCGCATCCACGAGGCGCTGATCGCGCTCGACCCCGGGCGCAAGGTCGAAACCATCGTCAATGTGCAGGGCGACCTGCCGACGATCGATCCCCAGATCATCGCCGCGTCGCTCAGGCCTTTCGAGGACAGTGCGGTGGACATCGCCACGCTCGGCGTCGAGATCGTCCGCGACGAGGAAAAGACCAATCCCAATGTCGTCAAGATCGTCGGCTCGCCGCTCTCAGGCACCAGGCTGAGGGCGCTCTATTTCACCCGTGCCACGGCGCCTTGGGGCGAGGGGCCGCTCTACCATCATGTCGGCCTCTACGCCTATCGCCGCGAAGCACTCGAGCGTTTCGTCGCGCTGAAGCCGTCGCCGCTCGAACGGCGCGAGCGGCTGGAACAGTTGCGGGCGCTGGAAGCCGGCATGCGCATCGACGCCGAGATCGTCGAGTCGCTGCCGCTCGGCGTCGACACGCCCGAAGACCTCGAACGCGCCAGACAGATCCTTTCAACCTGAGATATCGGCATGCCTGAAAAGACCAACAGAATATCCTTCCAGGGCGAGCCGGGCGCCAATTCCGACACCGCCAGCCGCAACATGTTCCCTTCGATGGAGCCGTTGCCATGCCCGACTTTCGAGGATGCCTTCAACGCGGTCGAGACCAACAAGGCCGACCTCGCCATGATCCCGATCGAGAACACCATTGCCGGGCGCGTCGCCGATATCCATCATCTCCTGCCGGAATCGAAGCTGCACATCGTCGGCGAATATTTCCTGCCGATCCATTTCCAGCTGATGGTGCTGCCGGGCGTCAAGCGCGACGAGATCAAGACCGTGCACAGCCACATCCATGCGCTTGGCCAGTGCCGCAAATACGTTCGCAAGAACGGTTGGAAGGCGATCGTCGCCGGCGACACGGCTGGCGCCGCCAAGATGGTCTCCGAGGTCAAGGACCGCACCATGGCGGCGCTGTCGCCCGCACTGGCAGCGACCCTCTACGGGCTCGATATCATCGAGCAAAACGTCGAGGATACCGACTCAAACGTCACCCGATTTGTCGTCCTGACCAAGAACAAGCAATGGGCCGAACGCCCGTCGCCTGACGTCAAGATGATGACGACCTTCATCTTCCGCGTCCGCAACGTACCGGCCGCGCTCTACAAGGCGATGGGCGGCTTCGCCACCAACGGCATCAACATGACCAAGCTGGAGAGCTACCAGTTGGGCGCTTTCACGGCGACGCTGTTCTACGCCGACATCGAGGGCCATCCCGACGATCCGCTGGTCAAGCTGGCGCTGGAAGAATTGCGCTTCTTCTCGCGCGAAGTGCGGATTCTGGGCGTCTATCCGGCCAGTGAGTCGCGTGAGCAGTGGAAGGTTGCGGACTAGAGCAGTTCACCGTTTCACGGAAACGGCGACCCGCTCTAACTCCTTGTTTTTACGCAATTCCCAAGGGAAAAGCGCTACGCGCATTTCCCGGGAAAACCGTTTCACACTTTTCCTGGAATTGCTCTAGATCACCGCGCCCAGCGGCACATAGTCGATCTCCATGAACGTCTCGACCTCCGGCACCCAGCGGTCGCGCACGAAGGCGACATGGTCGGGATGGTCATTGTACCTGGTGTAGGCGGCCTGGTCGGCGAACTCCATCGAGAAGCCGAAACGATAGTCGTTCTTGGGGCTGATCTGCCGCAATTGCTCGAAATGCGTGACGCCCCTGATCGCGGTGAGGATTTTCTTGGCGTCGACCAGGAATCGCTTTTCCTCCAGCGAATGCGGCGGATGCCTCAGCGTGAAAACGACGGTGTGACGGATCATGTCCTGCTCCTGCAATGTCTTTGGGTGTTCGCTGCCATCATTCTGAATCGACCCAGGCGCGGATGAGGTGATGCGCAATGGCGCCTTTCGGCGGCGTGACCAGATTGTCCTTGTGCGTCCTTTCCAGCATCAGGCGCACCTCGTCGCGAAAAAACCAGCGGCAGTCCTCAAGCTCGTTGAGGTCGGCCTGGATATCGTCGTTGAGCGGCTCGCCGAAGCAGCCGATCATCAGCGAATAGGGAAACGGCCAGGGCTGGCTGGCGTGGTAGACGACGCGGCCAAGCCGGATGCCGGCCTCTTCCAGCGTCTCGCGGCGCACCGCCGCCTCGATCGTCTCGCCCGGCTCGATGAAGCCGGCAAGGGCCGAGTACATGCCCGGCGCGAAATGACGGCCGCGTCCGAGCAGGCATTTTTCCCGCGTCGCCGTCAGCATGATCGCCACCGGGTCGGTGCGCGGAAAATGCTCGGTGCCGCAATTCGGACAATGACGCTTGTAGCCGCCGGCCCGCATCTGTGATTCGGTACCGCATTTGCTGCAGAAGCGATGGCTGGCATGCCAGGCAAGCAGGGCAGCCCCCTGCGCCATCGCGCCAGCCGCCGCCTCGTCGATCAGCCCTTGCATGTAGACCGAGCGGTAGTCGATGGCCTTGACTGTTTCCGGGAGCCGTTCGGGTTCGACGCCTGCGGGCACGGCCAGCACCGGTCCTCGTTCGGAAAAGCCGAGCAGGATGCCTTGCGCCAGCGAAACCTTGAAGGGTTCGCTCTCGGTCGCACCGAACCAGGGATCGAGCGCGCCGTCATCGCCGAGCTTCAGATAGAGCCGGCCGCCATGCATCAGAAGCAGCCGCGTCGCCGGGTCGGCCAGCGCCTTGTCGACCGAATCGTCGGCGCGGTTCTCGGACTGCCGGTCGATCGTGTTGCCGGCGAAGCCGACGAACTGGCTCGGCTCGCGCAAAGGCGCGTCAAACAGGCGGAAGCTCATGGGGACTCTGGAATATGTTGAGGGATGGACACGGGGAACGCTTATAGCGCCGCCTTGATCGTTTCGGCAAACCGCCGCAGGTCGGAACGTTCATAGGGCTCACGCAGGCCATGTCCCCACACAGGGCCTGGCCAGCCGGGATCGCCTTCTGAACGCGCGATGACATGGATATGCAGCTGGCGCACGATGTTGCCAAGCGCGCCGGTGTTGATCTTGGTACAGTCGGTCGCCTTCTTCAGCGCCTGCGCCACCATATTGGTTTCGAAGGTCAGCATCGCCTGGTCGAGCGGCGTCATGTCATGGATTTCCTCCGCGCCGGGCCGCTGCGGCACCAGCAACAGCCATGGCCAGCGGCGGTCGTTCATCACCCGCAGTTCGCACAGCCCAAGCCACATCAACTGCTCGCTGTCCGCCTCCAGCCGGGCATCCAGCGTGAATCCGGCCTTCAGGCCCGGCAGCATCGGCGTTTCCCTTGCTTTTCTTGGTTTCTTCAAACGCAGGAACGCTAGAGCGGCGGCAAGAGGGCTGCAAGCGAATCATTGCGCCTCTCACGCTTTGGTGCGCCAATTCCATATTTTTGCGATTTCTTCGGCGGACTTGCATTTCGTCGCGCAATTGCCGATATGGAAAGCGGGAGGTTGGTGGTGGACGATCCACTCGCCAACCGGGTCAGGTCCGGAAGGAAGCAGCCCTAACGAGCCCGGAACGGGTCATTGTTCCAGCCTCCCACCTCATCGGCCCCTCTCGCGACATTGACGACGCATTGCAGCGCGGGCGAGACTATGCGCAGGAATCGGCCGCCTTCGGGCGCGGCCATTTGGAGCTTTACGGGCGTATGAGCGAAGCCGGAAATTCGGGACCAAAAAGCCTGGAGATAGGCAAGGCCGCCGCCTATCGCGTGCTGGCGCGCAAATACCGTCCTTCGAATTTCTCCGAGCTGGTCGGCCAGGAGCCGATGGTGCGCACCCTGACCAACGCCTTTGCCACCGGCCGCATCGCCCAAGCTTGGATGCTGACCGGCGTGCGCGGTGTCGGCAAGACCACGACGGCGCGGATACTTGCGCGGGCGCTCAACTACAGGACCGCCACCGTCGACCAGCCTTCGGTCGACCTCGCGGTGCTCGGCGAGCATTGCCAGGCGATCATGGAAGGCCGCCATGTCGACGTCATCGAGATGGACGCCGCCTCGCACACCGGCATCGACGACATCAGGGACATCATCGAGCGCGTGCGCTATGCGCCGGTCTCGGCGCGCTACAAGGTCTACATCATCGACGAAGTGCACATGCTGTCGACGCAGGCCTTCAACGGCCTGCTGAAGACGCTGGAAGAGCCGCCGCCGCACGTCAAATTCATCTTCGCCACCACCGAAATCCGCAAGGTCCCGATCACCGTCCTGTCGCGCTGCCAGCGCTTCGACCTGAGGCGCATCGATGCCGGCGCGCTGGTCGCGCATCTCGGCTCGATCTCGGCCCAGGAAGGCATTTCGGTTGACGACGACGCGCTGGCGATGATCGCGCGCGCCGCCGAAGGCTCGGCCCGTGATTCGCTCTCCATCCTCGATCAGGCGATTGCCCATGGCGCCGGCACTGTCAGTGCCGCGGCTGTGCGGGCGATGCTGGGACTTGCCGACCGCGCCCGCATCGTCGACCTGTTCGAACATGTAATGAAGGGCGATGTGGCGGCAGCCCTTGGCGAATTCCGCGCGCAATACGATACCGGCGCCGATCCGGCCGCCGTGCTGACCGATCTTGCCGAGTTCAACCACCTCGTCACCCGGCTGCGTTTCGTGCCGACGGCCATCGAGGATGCCTCGCTGTCCGAGGACGAGCGGCAGCGCGGCGCCGATTTCGCCAGGACGCTGTCGGTCAGGGTGCTGTCGCGGACCTGGCAGATGCTGCTCAAGGGCATTCCCGAAGTGCAGTCCTCCAACCGGCCGGTGAGTGCCGCCGAAATGGTGCTGATCCGGCTGGCGCACGCCGCCGACCTGCCGACGCTGGACGAGGCGTTGCGATCGCTCGAAGGTGCCGCACCGGTGCAAAATGGCACGCCGCGCCCGAATGGTGCGCCTGCAGGGGGAGGCAATGGCGGTGGCGCCAGCGCGGTGGCGCAGACACGCATGCCCGCCGGTCCGGGCGGCGCGCAGACCATGCGGCTGGTCGAAGCCTCGCCTGCTCCCGTTGCCTTCGTCGCTCCGCCGGAGCCGGTCATGGAGGCGCAATCGGCGCCGCTGAAATCGCTGGCCGACATCATTGCCCTGGCCGATGCGCAGCGCGACATCGCCTTCAAGGTGCTGGTCAAGAGCTGCATCCGGTTTGTGCGCATCGAGCCGGGCCGCATCGACGTCGGCCTGACCAGCGATGCGCCCAAGATGCTGCTCAACGACCTGACGACGAAGCTTCGCGCCTGGACCGGCCGCAGTTGGCTGGTCTCGCTGTCGAAGGAAGAGGGCGGCCAGACGCTCGCCGAAATGGAATCGGCCAAGCGCGAGACGGCTTTTCTCGATGCCAAGAGCGACCCGACCGTGGCCGCCATCCTGGCGCGCTTTCCCGGTGCCAAGATCATCGACGTGCGCATTCCAGACGCGCCGGAAGCCGAAACGACAGAGGCCGAAGTGCCGGTCGAGCCGCCGGCTGACGACGATGAACCCTGATCCAGCCACGAATCCGCAAAGGACCCGACCATGAAAGATCTTCTCGGCCTGATGGGCAAGGCGAAGGAAATGCAGGCCAAGTTCCAGGCCATGCAGGACGAGATCGCCACGCTGGAGGCGTCCGGCCAGGCCGGCGGCGGCCTGGTCAACGTGACGCTGACCGGAAAATTCGAGATGAAGTCGTTGAAGATCGATCCGTCTCTGTTCAAGGAAGACGATGTCGAGATCCTGGAAGACCTGGTGCTGGCCGCCCACAATGACGCCAAGACCAAGGTTGAGCTGATCATGCAGGAAAAGACCAAGGCGCTGACCGCGGGCCTGCCGATCCCGCCGGGAATGAAACTGCCCTTCTAGCCTTCGGTGCGGCCATGGCCGAAGAGCCGTCCGAAAGACTGATCGAGCAGCGTATCCGCAACAGGATCTACGAGATCCTGGAAATCCTGACCGATTGTGACGACGGCGTCGATCTCGTCGGCATCAAGGGTTATTTCTATCTGTTCGAGGATTTCCTCCATCGCCCATCGATCGAAGCCGGCACATCGGCGCTTTCGAAGGACGAGCGCGCGATCGTGCTGGAGATCGCCGAATTCCTCGAGGCGGCAAGCGAGACAAATCCGGACTTCACCAAGGCTGAGTTCATAGACAGCGGCTGGCCGGGAAAGATCGCGCCGACGGCCAGGGAGGCGCGGACGCTGTTCCTCCGGCGCGGCCTGTTTTCGGAGAAGGTCGAGGAGCTTGAGCCTGGCCAGCCGGCCGCGATAACGGCCGGGCGGTAGATCGCTTCAGGAAAAATCGCGTGGTGCTTTCCCTTGGGGCAATTGCGGCGAAACAAAGAGAGAGCGCGGTCATCGCTTTTGTGAAATGACGGCTCGATCTATCTGGAAAGCCACGAAATTGTGCCAATTTGGCAACAGTACGTTGTTAATAACGTTTTGGCCATCATTTTGCCCGAAAGTGTCTCATTCTTGCCGCAGCCTGGGGGCGGGCACGAAGTGAGAGGGTTACCTGTTGATTTCCACGCGATGGAAGACGCCGCTGTTGCTCGGCGCCGTCATTTCACCCCTGTTTTTGGCTGCCTGCAGCCAGACCACTTCACACGGCATGTCCGTCGCCAGCCTGACCGACGCCATCACGCCGGGTTTCCTGAGTTCAGGGGCCTACAGCCACACGCCGAAGGACAAGGAATGCCTGGAACGGGCGATGTTCTTCGAGTCCAACCGCTCGAGCCGCGACGGCATGATCGCGGTCGGCACGGTGGTGATGAACCGGCTGCGCTCCGGCAACCATGGCAGCACCATCTGCCAAGTGGTGGGCGAGCCCGGGCAGTTCGCGCCTGGTGTCATGACAAGGCCGATGAATTCACGCGCAATGCCCGATGTCGAGGAAGCCGCCGACGCGGTGCTGAAGGGCGAGCGCAAGTCCAAGCTGAAGAACACCATGTTCTTCCACACAGCCGGCCTCCGCTTCCCCTACAAGAACATGCACTACACCATGGTTGCCGGCGGCAATGCCTTCTACGAGAAGCGCGGCCGCAACTGGCAGCCGCTGCCGGATGAGCCGCAGGTCGCGATTGCCTCGGCGGCGCCCGACAAGTCAGCCGCGCCGGTGACGATGGTCGCCTCCGCCGAGCCGGTGCGTCCAGCCAGGACCGCAACCGTTCGATCCGCTCCCGCCCAGCAGACCTATGTGACCGCCGCCGCCGCGCCGGCCGCGAAATCCGCGCGTGTCTCGCAAGAGCCGACGGTGGTGGCGATGCAGGAGCCGATGGAAGAGCCGGATGCCGCGCGTTTTGGCGGAAGCTTGAACACAAGGGTCATCTCGTCGGTTCAAGACGCGCCGCAAGAGGCGTCGATGGGGTTCCAGTCGACACCTGAGAACACAGACGCCATTGGCGCGATGATTGTCAGCCAGGGCCGGCCGCTCGAGACCAACTGATCTGCGCCCCGCGGGTCCGCCAAGGCCCAATATGTCGGTCATGCGGATGCAGATGTTCCAAAACGCTCTGAAAAATCCTGGAGCGGTTCACCGTTTCGCGGAAACGGTGAACCGCTCCAGCTTTTCGTTTTGACGCAATTCCGGACGGAAAACCGCTTCGCACTTTTCCTGGAATTGCTCTAGATCAGAGCGATGTCGAAGCGAATCGCCGGTCCCGAGATCGAACGTCTGATCCAGCTCCTGGCCAAGGTGCCGGGGCTGGGACCCCGTTCGGCCAGGCGTGCCGCCCTTCATCTGATCAAGAAGAAAGAGCAGCTTTTGTCGCCGCTTGCCGCCGCCATGGCCGAGGCGGCCGACAAGGTGCGCATCTGCTCGACCTGCGGCAATGTCGATACATCGGACCCTTGCATGATCTGCACCGATCTGCGCCGTGATGCCGGCACCATCATCGTCGTCGAGGACGTCTCCGACCTGTGGGCGCTGGAGCGCGCGGCGGCGATGAATGTGCGCTACCACGTGCTCGGCGGCACGCTGTCGCCGCTCGACGGCATCGGCCCCGAGCAGCTCAACATGCGCTCGCTGGTTGATCGCGTCGCCGGCGGCGAGGTCAAGGAGATCATCCTTGCCGTCAACGCGACGGTCGAGGGCCAGACGACCGCGCATTACCTCACCGACCAGTTGTCCGGCTTCGACATCAAGGTGACGCGCCTTGCGCATGGCGTGCCGGTCGGCGGCGAACTCGACTATCTCGACGAGGGCACGCTGGCCGCGGCGCTGCGTTCGCGGACGGCGTTTTGACAAAGTTGCGGCAGAGGATGCGGGTCATGATTTTTGCGCGTCCTTCCAGGCTGGTGCCAAGCACCCCCCTCGACAGGACGGAGAGGGGTGCGAAGGAACGCAAACCTCTCAGATTGGTTCTGTTTTCCTTTTTTGCAGTTCTTCTCTCGGTCTTTTCCACTCCCGCCTCCGCCGCAAAGATCGACGACCAGTTCCGCGCCTGGCTGCAGAACGACCTCTGGCCACAGGCCAAGGCGAAAGGCATTTCCAAAACCACCTTCGACGCCGCCTTCGACGGCATCAAGCCCAATCTGAAGCTGCCGGACCTGGTCAAGCCGGGCGAGAAGGCGGCCACGCCGCAGAAGCAGCACCAGGCCGAATTCGGCTCACCCGGCGCCTATTTCGCCGAGAAGACGGTTCGCGCGGTGACGGCAGGCGGGCGCGCACGCGAAGCCGCCAATGCCAGGACACTTGCGGCCATCGAAAAGCGCTATGGCGTGCCGGGCGAAGTGCTGCTGGCGATCTGGGGCCGCGAGACCGGATTCGGCGCGGCGAAGATGCCTTATGACGCCTTCGAAGTGCTGGGCACCAAGGCATTCATGTCGACCAGGAAGGACTTCTTCCGCACCGAACTGCTTGCCGCACTCGAGATCGTCGAGCGCGGGCTGGCTCCGGTCGGCGCGATGAAATCGTCCTGGGCCGGCGCGCTCGGCCAGCCGCAATTCATGCCGACCTCGTTCCTGAAACATGCCGTCGATTTCGACGGCGACGGTCGCGTCGACATCTGGAACTCGACGCCGGACGTGTTGGCCTCGATCGCCAATTATCTCGTCCACTATGGCTGGGTAAAGGGTCGTGGCTGGGGATTCGAGGTGACGGTGCCGGAAAGCGTTTCCTGTTCGCTGGAAGGCCCGGACCAGGGCAAGAAAATCTCGCAATGGGCTGATATGGGCATCAAGCGCGTCGGCGGCAAACCGTTTCCAGTGAGTGAGCTGAAGGCCGAAGGCTTTCTGCTGATGCCGGCAGGGCGCAGCGGCCCGGCCTTTGTCGCCACGCCCAATTTCTACGTGCTGAAGCAATACAACACCAGCGACCTGTACGCGCTGTTCATCGGCCATGGCGCCGATCGCATCGCCCATGGCGATCAGAACTTCGCCGGCAGCTGGGGCGCGGTCGGCGGGCTGCACCGTTCGGACATCGCCGCCCTGCAGCGGGCGCTGGAGGCCAAGGGATATGATGTCGGCAGCGCCGATGGCCTGCCCGGCTTCAAGACCCGCCGCTCGATCGGCATATGGCAAGCCAAGAACGGCCGCGCCGCCACCTGCTTCCCTGACGCCGACCTGGTCGCAGTGCTGAAATAGCTCCGAAATTAGCAGATTTTTCTCGATCGGCAGCCTCGATTGGCTGGCCTATGCGTCGACATCCCACCGGCCTTTCTGGTCCAATGAGCCGTCGTATAAATGCTCGTTGCCCGCCACGGGGCCGCCGGGTATGGTGTTGACCAACTGGACAAAAACCACGACGGTAAGTGGGCAGAGGGGCCGTCTCCAGGCCCCGAAAAAATTCCGCAACCCTGAGCCGGGAACTCAGGACAACAAACAACAAAACAGGGAACAATCACAATGATGATGGAAAAGTTTGCTCTACGCTCTCGCTTCCTGCTCGCGGGTGCCGCCATGTCGGCGCTGCTTCTGGCCGGCGCGCCCGCCGGTGCGGTCACGCCCGCCGACACGCTGGTCGAAGGTTTCGCGATCGACGACATCATCTCCATGGATCCGGGCGAGGCGTTCGAGCTGTCGACCGCCGAGGTCACCGGCAACACCTATGATCTGCTTGTCCGTCTCGACCTCAGCGACACCTCCAAGGTCAAGGGCGACCTTGCCGAAAGCTGGACCGTCTCCGATGACGGCCTGACCTACACGTTCAAGCTCAAGCCCGGCCTGAAATTCGCTTCCGGCAATCCGATCACGGCGTCCGATGTCGCCTGGTCGTTCGAGCGCGTCATCAAGCTCGACAAGAGCCCGGCCTTCATCATCGGCCAGTTTGGCATCAGCGGTGACAACGTCACCGAAAAGGCCAAGGCTGTCGACGACGGCACCTTCCAGTTCACCGTCGACAAGGCCTATGCGCCGAGTTTCGTGCTGAACTGCCTGTCGGCAACGGTCGCTTCGGTGGTCGACGCCAAGCTGGTCAAGGAACATGTGGCTGCGGTCACGCCGAGCGCCGACTACAAATGGGACAATGATTTCGGCAATGCCTGGCTGAAGACCGGCTATGCCGGCTCCGGCGTCTTCAAGCTGCGCGAATGGCGGGCCAACGAAGCCGTCGTTCTCGAGCGCAACGACAATTACTACGGCGAAAAAGCCAAGCTTGCCCGCGTCATTTATCGCAACATGAAGGAAAGCTCGGGCCAGCGCCTGGCGCTCGAGGCTGGCGACATCGACGTTGCCCGCAATCTCGAGCCGAACGACCTCGACGCCATCGCCAAGAACGCCGACCTCACCACCACCAGCGCGCCCAAGGGCACGGTCTATTACATCAGCCTCAACCAGAAGAACGCCAACCTCGCCAAGCCGGAGGTGCGCCAGGCGTTCAAGTATCTGGTCGACTATGATGCCTTGAGCTCCACCATCCTCAAGGGCATCGGCGAAATCCATCAGACCTTCCTGCCCAAGGGCGTGCTCGGCGAATTGGATGAGAATCCGTTCAAGCTCGATGTCGCCAAGGCCAAGGAATTGCTGGCCAAGGCCGGTCTGCCCGACGGCTTCAGCGTAACCATGGACGTACGCACCGGCCAGCCGACGACCGGCATGGCGGAATCGATCCAGCAGACGCTCGGACAGGCCGGCATCAAGCTCGAGATCATCCCGGGCGACGGCAAGCAGACGCTCACCAAATACCGCGCCCGCAACCACGACATCTATATCGGCCAGTGGGGCCAGGATTATTTCGACCCGAACTCCAACGCCCAGACCTTTGCCTCGAACCCGGACAATTCGGATGCGGCCAAGACCAAGACGCTGGCCTGGCGCAACGCCTGGGACATTCCGGACCTGACCAAGCAGACGGAAGCGGCACTGCTCGAGAAGGATGCCGGCAAGCGCGCCGACATGTACAAGGATCTCGAGAAGAAGATCCTCGACACCAGCCCCTTCGTCGTCATCCACCAGCAGCTGGAAGTGGCCGGCCTGCGCAAGAACCTCAAGGGCTTTGCGCTCGGCCCGAGCTTCGACACCAACTTCGTCGGCCCGGTGTCCAAGGAATAGTGCTCGCGGACACGCCGCATGAGCGCGGTTGAAAAAGAAGTGGCGGCGGGGCGCGGCAGCGCCCGCGCCGTCGCTATTGCATCATCGCTTGGCCGTTTCCTGGTCATTGCGATCACGACCTATCTTGGTCTGCTCGCGGTCACCTTCTTCATCGGCCGCGTCATTCCGATCGACCCGGTGCTGGCGGTGCTCGGCGACCGGGCGCCGGCCAATGTGGTTGAGCGCACGCGCCGCGAGATGGGTCTCGATTTGCCGTTGATCGAGCAGTTCTACATCTATGTGAAGAATGCGCTGAACGGCAATTTCGGCGTCTCCGTGCTGACCACCAATCCGGTCATGACCGACATTCGCCGGGCGCTTCCGGCCACGACGGAACTGGCGACGCTCGGAACGCTGATCGGCGCGTTGTTCGGCGTGCCGCTCGGTGTGCTGGCTGCGGTCAGGCGCGGCAGCCTCATCGACCAGATCGTGCGCGTCATCGGCCTGATCGGTTATTCCGTGCCGATCTTCTGGCTGGGGCTGCTTGGGCTGGTGCTGTTTTACGCCAAGCTGCAATGGGTTGCCTTCCCGGCGAGGCTCGACGTCGTCTACGAATACACCTTTACGCCGATCACCGGCTTCTATCTCCTCGACTCCGCAATGCAGGGGCAGTGGGACGTTTTTTACGACGCCTTCCGCCACATCATCCTGCCGGCCTCGCTGCTCGGCTATTTCTCGCTCGCCTATATCAGCCGCATGACGCGCTCGTTCATGCTCAACGAATTGTCGCAGGAATATATCGTCGCGGCGCGCGCCAAGGGCCTGTCGGAAACCCGCATCATCTGGGGCCACGCGCTGCGCAACGCAGCGGTGCCGATGGTGACGGTGATCGCGCTGTCCTATGCCGGACTGCTGGAAGGTTCGGTGCTGACCGAGACCGTCTTCTCATGGCCGGGCATCGGTCTTTACATCACCAATTCGCTGCAGAACGCCGACATGAATGCGGTGCTCGGCGGCACCATCGTCATCGGCTCGGTGTTCATCGCCATCAACCTTCTGTCCGACCTGCTGTATCGTGTGCTCGATCCGAGGACGAAGTCCGCATGAGCGTCGACACCATCCAGAGCCGTCGCGACTGGCTGCTCAGCGAGCGGCCGGCCTCGCGCATGCAGGCAAGGCTCGGCCGCGCCTATGTGGCGTGGCGGCGCTTTTCCGCCAACCGGTTGGCGTTTCTGGGCCTGCTCATCATCATTGCCCTGCTGGTCGTTGCCGCCCTTGCAGGCGTGCTGGCACCTTATTCGCCAACGTTTGGCGACCTGAAGAACGCGCGCCTGCTGGCGCCGAGCTCTGAGCACTGGTTCGGCACCGACGATCTCGGCCGCGATATCCTGTCGCGCATCCTCTACGGCTCGCGCTGGACGCTTTACGTGGTCATCCTGGTTGCCATCATCGCCGCACCCATCGGCCTTCTGGTCGGCACCGTTGCAGGCTATGCCGGCGGCTGGACCGATGCCATCCTGATGCGCATCACCGACATCTTCCTCGCCTTTCCCAAGCTGATCCTGGCGCTGGCCTTCGTCGCAGCACTTGGCCCCGGCATCGAGAATGCGGTGCTGGCCATCGCCATCACCTCATGGCCGCCCTACGCCCGCATCGCGCGGGCAGAGACGCTGACGGTGCGCAATTCCGACTACATCAAGGCGGTGCAACTGATGGGCGCCTCGCCCTTCCGCATCGTGCTGCGACATATCATGCCGCTTTGCATTTCGTCCCTGATCGTCAGGGTGACGCTCGACATGGCCGGTATCATCCTGACCGCCGCCGGGCTCGGTTTCCTCGGCCTCGGCGCGCAGCCGCCGCTGCCCGAATGGGGCACGATGATCGCCTCCGGCCGCCGCTTCGTGCTCGATCAATGGTGGGTGGCCGGTGCGCCGGGCTTCGCCATTCTCATCGTCAGCCTCGGCTTCAACCTGCTTGGCGACGGCCTGCGCGACGCGCTCGATCCGCGGAGTGGCGACCAATGAGCGGGGAGACGAAGACGCTTCTCGACGTAGACGACCTGCGCGTCACCTTCCCGACCCGCACCGGGCTGATCGAGGCGGTGCGCGGCGTTTCCTTTTCGCTCGGCCGCGAACGGCTCGGCATCGTCGGCGAATCCGGCTCGGGAAAATCGCAGACCGGCCGCGCCATCATGGGCCTGACGCCACCGCAGGCGCGGATATCGGCCAACAAGCTCGCCTTCGACGGCATCGACCTGCTCACCGTCTCGCCACGCGAACGCCGGGCGCTGCGCGGCAAGCGCATCGCCATGATCCTGCAGGATCCGAAATATTCGCTCGACCCGGTGATGAGCATCGGTCGCCAGATCGTCGAGACGCTGCGCACCCATGAAAAGGTCGGCAAGGCGGAGGCACGCGACCGTGCGCTGGCCATGCTGGAGGCGGTGCAGATCCGTGATCCCTCTCGCGTCTTCAATTTGCATCCGCATGAAGTTTCGGGCGGCATGGGCCAGCGCGCCATGATCGCCATGATGCTGATCGCCGGTCCGGAAATGATGATCGCCGACGAGCCGACCTCGGCGCTCGACGTCACCGTGCAGCTCGATGTGCTCGGCATCCTCGACCGGCTGGTCAGTGAGCGCGGCATGGGGCTGATCTTCATCTCGCACGATCTGCGCCTGGTCTCGTCCTTCTGCGACCGCGTCATCGTCATGTATGCCGGCAAGGTGGTCGAGCAGCTCAAGGCGTCCGAACTCGGCCAGGCCCAGCATCCCTACACGCGCGGCCTGCTCAATTGCATGCCCAAGATCGGTGCCGACCGCCACCCGCTGCCGGTGCTCGACCGCAAGCCGGAGTGGGCGGCATGACTTCTGCGATTGCCGTCGACAGGCTGGAAGTGATCTTCGACCGTTTTCGCGCACTGAAAGGCGTCAGCCTCGACGTGCAGCCGGGCGAATCCTTCGGCCTGGTCGGCGAATCCGGCTCCGGCAAATCGACGCTGCTGCGGGCCATCGCCGGCCTTGCGCCGGTTGCATCGGGCGGCATCGTCGTCAACGGCAAGACGCTCGGCGCGCGCCGCGACAAGGCCTTCTACCGTGAAGTGCAGATGGTCTTCCAGGATCCGTACGGGTCGCTGCACCCGCGCCAGACCGTCGACCGTCTGCTGCAGGAGCCGCTTGCCATCCATGGCTTTGCCGACGGCGAAAAGCGTATCCAGCGGGCGCTCGACGAAGTCGGCCTCGGCAACGGTTTTCGGTTTCGCTATTCGCACCAGCTCTCCGGCGGCCAGCGCCAGCGCGTGGCGATCGCGCGTGCACTCATTCTCGAACCGTCGATCCTGCTGCTCGACGAGCCGACCTCGGCGCTCGATGCCTCGGTGCAGGCGGAAGTGCTCAACCTGCTGGAAGAGGTACGCAAGCGGCGCAAGCTGACCTTCCTGATGGTCAGCCACGACCTCGCCATCATCACCCATATGTGCGAGCGGCTAATGGTGATGCAAAGCGGCGAGGCGGTGGAGAATCTGGCGGCGGCGGATCTTGTCGAACGCCGTGTGACCAAGGACTATACGCGCAATCTGTTGCGGGCCAGCGACGGGTTTGCGAGAACCGCTTGAATTCGTTTTCTCTTTTGCGCCGAACAACCATCTTGGGGAATTCCCATGGAGGAATGGAAGTTTGCGGATCCGCCCAATGTCGCGGTGTTTGTGGATAGGGCAGTCGTTACCCGCGGCGATTGGATTGCATACGTCTCACATGACGATGACGACGGCAGTTGGCAATTCCACAACAGCGAAACCGGACCTGTTGACGAAGGCGATATCATGATCGTCAGCTTGCAAAACGTTGTGCAGCGGGACGAAAGCATCCAGGCGTTGGCGGACTTGCCAGAAGGCTGGCACGCTTGGCGCACCTCGAAATCGTCGTCATGGCAACGCGCTAGGTCGCGCCCTGTGCCCTCCAACGACAACGAATGATCAGGCAAAGCCTTAGGCTGAGCCTTGCGCCAGTTCGCCGTTCTCCAGAACGGGTGGCTCTTCCCGGCCCTTCGGCTCCTTGACCCTGAACCACGTCACATAAAGCGCCGGCAGGAACAGCAGCGTGATTGCGGTACCCGCGATGATGCCCCCCATCATGGCATAGGCCATCGGTCCCCAGAACACTTCGCGTGCGATCGGGATCAGCGCCAGGCTGGCGGCCGCCGCCGTCAATGCGATCGGCCGCATCCGGTGTTCCGTCGCTTCGATGACCGCCGCCCAGCGGTCCTTGCCCTCTCGAACAAGATCCTCGATCTGCACGATCAGGATGACCGAATTGCGGATCAGGATGCCGATCAGCGCCAGCACGCCCAGGATGGCGACGAAGCCCAGCGGCGCTCCGCTCGGCACCAGGGCCGCCACCACGCCGATCAGGCCGAGCGGCGCCACCGCGACGACCAGGAACAGGCGCTGGAAGCTTTGCAACTGCACCATCAGGATCGTTGCCATGACGAACAGCATCAACGGCACGACGGCGGCGATCGGTCCCTGACTTTTGGCGCTCTCCTCGACTGAGCCGGCGGTGGCGATCGAATAGCCCGGCGGCAGCTTGGCGGTGAAGGCATCGACCGATGACTTCAGTTCGTTGACGACCGTGGCCGGCAGCACGTCGCCGACCAGCCCGGCGCGCACGGTGATGGTCGGGATGCGGTCGCGTCGCCACACCGTCGGTTGCTCCAGATCGTAGCGGAAGTTGGCGACCGCCGCGAGCGGGATCGCCTCGCCGGTGCTGGTCGGCAATTGCATGTTCTGCAACGTCTCGATCGAGCCGCGTTCGGCGCCGCGGGAGCGGGCCACGACATTGATCAGGTAGGTGGCGTCGCGCACCTGCGTGATGGTAGCGCCGCCGACCGTACTGTTCAGCGCGCTGGCGATGTCGGAGGAGGTGATGCCGAGCTGGCGTGCCTTGTCCTGCAGCACGTCGACCCTCAGCACGCGCTGCGGCTCGTTCCAGTCGAAGGTCGGCGCGGCGAGCTTTGGATTGGCGGAGATGACACCGGCGAATTGCTGCGCCAGTTCGCGCACCGTCTGGATGTCGGGACCGCCGACGCGGTATTGCACGGGGCGGCCGACCGGCGGTCCGAGTTCGAGCGGCTTGACGAAGGCGTCGGTGCCGACGAACTCCTCGCGCAGCAGCTTTTCCAGCGCCGGCTTGACCCGGTTGCGGGCCTCGATGCTCTTGGTGACGATGACGGTCTGGCCGAAATAGGGGTTGGCCGGCTGCACGTCATAGGCGAGCACGAAACGCACCGCGCCCTGGCCGATATAGGACGAGAAATGGTCGATGTCGGGATTGCCGACCAGTGCCCGCTGCTCGAACCGCTCCATCTGGTCGCGCGTGTCGGCGATCGAAGAATTCTGCGGCAGGTTCCAGTCGACGATCAACTCCGGCCGGTCCGATGGCGGGAAGAACTGCTGCTGCACCAGGCCGAAGCCGGCGATCGAGCCGGCAAACAACAACACGGTGGCGATGATGGTCAGCCAGTGATGGCGCACCGAGCCGACAAGCACGCGCCGGAACAGCGAGGTGAAGCGGCCCGGCTGGTCGTGATGCTTGGTTTTCATCGTCGCCGGCAGGATGGTGACGCCGAGCAGTGGCGCAAACAGCACCGCCACGATCCATGACACCAGCAGCGAAACGGCGATGACCACGAACAGGGTGAAGGTATATTCGCCGGCGGCGCTGTTGTTGAGGCCGATCGGGATGAAGCCGGCGACCGTCACCAGCGTACCTGTCAGCATCGGAAAGGCGGTCGATGTGTAGACATAGGTCGCTGCCTTGCGCAGATTGTCGCCGACCTCCAGCCGCGCCACCATCATCTCGACCGCGATCATCGCGTCGTCGACCAGAAGGCCGAGCGCGATGATCAGCGCACCCAGGGAAATACGCTGCAGCGAAATGCCGAGATAGGCCATGACGGTGAAGGTGATGGCCAGCACCAGCGGGATCGACAGCGCCACGACGAAGCCGGCGCGCATGCCGAGACTGATGAACGACACGGCGAGCACGATGGCGACCGCCTCGAATAGCGCGCGCGTAAAGCCCGAGACGGCCTCCTCGACGATGACCGGCTGGTCGGCGACCAAATGCACGCCGACGCCGACCGGCAGGTCGGCCAGCACCTTGTCCATCTCCTTGTGCAGGGCCTCGCCGAATTCGAGCAGGTTGGCGTTGGGTTTCATGCCGATGGCGAGCCCGATCGCGTCCTGGCCGTTGAAACGGAACAGTGCCGTCGGCGGATCGACGTAGCCGCGTGTGATCGTCGCTACGTCGCTCAGGCGGAAGAAGCGGTCGTTGACGCGCAGATTGATGGCGCGCAGGCTTTCCTCGGAGGTGAACTGCCCGCCGACACGCACGCTGATGCGCTCCGGCCCGGACTGGATGACGCCGGACGGCGTGATCGCGTTCTGCGCCTGCAGGCTGGCGACGATCGCTTGCTGGTTGAGGCCGAGGGCGGCGATCTGGCGGGTTGAGAATTCGAGATAGATCGCTTCGTCCTGGGCGCCGACCAGGTCGACCTTGCCGGCGTTGGGCACGGTCAGGATCTTTGTTCTGGCATCCTCGACATAGTCGCGCAACTGGCGCGGCGTCAGCCCGTCCGATGTGAAGGCGTAGATGTTGCCATAGACGTCGCCGAAGCGGTCGTTGAAGAACGGGCCCTGCACACCCTGCGGAAACTGTGCCCCGATGTCATTGACCATGTTGCGCACCTGAATCCAGTTCGGCACGACATCGCGTGCCTTGGTGGTGTCCTTCAGGTTGACGAAGATGACGGTCTGGCCGGCCGTGGTGACGGACTTGGTGTAGTCGAGGCTATCGAGTTCCTCGAGTTTCTTCTCGATGCGGTCGGTCACCTGCTGCACGGTTTCCTTGACCGAGGCGCCCGGCCAGTTGGCCTGGATGATCATCGTCTTGATGGTGAAGTTGGGATCTTCTTCACGGCCGAGATTGAGGTAGGAGAACACGCCAGCCACGACGAAGACCAGCATGAAATACCAGACCATGGAGCGGTGGTTGAGCGCCCAGTCGGAGAGATTGAAGCCTTTCATGAGGCCCCTCCCTCGGGCACTGTCACCTTCTGGCCTTCGCTCAGGCTGTGGACGCCCGCCGTGACAACACGCATGCCGGCCTCCAGCCCCTCGGTCACCGTGAAGGTGCCGCCATTCTTCGACGCGACCTTTATGTCGCGTGCGTTCACGCTCGATGTCTGCGGGTCGACGATCCACACTTTCGCGGAACCGTTCTTTTCGAACAGCGCCGACATGGGCAGTTCGATCGTCGGTGCCACCTTGGTCACGCGGGTCGCCGTCACCGTCGAGCCGAGCCGGAAGGCCTGTGGCGGATCCGTGAGCGTCAGCCTGACGCGCCGGGTGCGGGTCGAGCCCTCGGATTGCGGTGCGATCTCGCGCAGCTTAGCCCCGGTCTGGATCGTCGGCAGCGACTGCAGGATGACCTGGAAGGGCGTGCCGGCCGCGAGATCACCGGTCAATTGGTCGGGAATGTCGACCACCGCCTCGCGCAGGTCCGAGCGCGCCACGGTGACGACCGTCTGGCCGGGCGAGACCGTCTGGCCAACTTCGGCGCCGACAGCGGTGACGACACCGTCGAAATCAGAGAACAGCCTGGCATAGCCGAGCTGTTCCTGCGATTTGGCAAGCGAGGCCTTGGCCCGCTCGACACCTGCCTCCGCAGCTTTGCGCGCCTGCTGCGCGGCGTCGAAGACAGCTTGCGTGGCGTTGGCTGAGGCGAGTAACTGGCGCTGCCGTTCCTCGCTGGCGGCGGCGTTGGCGAACTGCGCCTCGGCATTGGACAGTTCCGCCTTGGCCGCCTGGAGCGACAACTCCAGCGCGGTCGGATCGAGTGCCGCTATCGTCGTGCCCTTGCTGACGATGTCGCCGACCTGGACGTCGCGCGAGACGACCCGGCCAAGCAGGCGGAAGGCCAGGTCGGCGCTGACCTGCGGTTCGACGGATCCGGCAAAACCGAAGACTTGCGTGGTGCGCGGCTCGATCACCATCGACAGCACCGGCCGGATGATCTCGGGCGGCTTTTCCTCCGACCTGGAGCAGGATGCCAGCGCGCCGAGCATGAGCACGCCGAGCAGGATGCGCGGCGTCCGGCTCATTGGCCCGCTCCCGATATCTCGATCGTCTGTCCAGGGCTGAGCAGCTGTCCTCCAGCGGTGACGACGCTTTGGCCTTCGTCCAGCCCCCTGGCGATCACGACCGTGCCCGAATTGAACGCCAGCACTTCGACCGGCGCCATCGTCACCGCCTTGGTCGACGGATCGACGATCCAGACCGCCGGCTTGCCGGCGCTGGACGTCAGCGCCTGCCACGGCAGCAGGATCGCCTTCGCCGGCTTGGCGCTTACCGAGCCGATGACGGCTGCTCCCAGCGGCATGCCGGCGGGCGTGTCGGGAATGGCGACCTTGACCCGGATCGAGCCCGAAGCCGGGTCGACCGCAGGCGAGATTTCGCGGACCTTGCCCGTTGCCCTGACCTGCGGATCGGACAACAGCGTGATCGTCACCGCAGGCGATGCCGGTGTCTTGGCGATCAGCGTCTCCTGCACGTTGAACACCGCGTCGCGGTCGCCGTCCTCGGCGACGGTGAAGACGGTTTGCGCGGCTTGCACCACTTGGCCGGTTTCGACTTGGCGGGCGGTGATCACGCCGGCGGCACCGGCCTTGAGCTCGGTGAAGGACAGGTTTTGCTGGGCGTTGGAGAAAGCGCTCTGCGCGGCTTCGACGCTGCCTTGTGCCACCTTCAGAGCCTGGTCCGCGGCGTCATAGTCGCGCCTGGTGGTGAAGCCCTGCGCCAGCAGCGTCTTCTGCCGCTCGAAGGCGGCAACGGACTGGGTCAGTTGCGCCTTGGCTGCATCAAGATCGGCCTGCGCCGAGCGCAGGTCGGATTCCTGCTCCTGCGGGTCGATGCGGGCGAGCACCGTGCCTTGATCGACATGCTGGCCGACATCGACAAACCGTTCGGCGACGCGACCGCCGACCCGGAACGACAGATTGTTCAGCGTACGCGCCGCGATCACCCCGGTCAGCGAAGTCCTTGGCGCATAGTCGGCCATCGCCACCGTTTCGGTGCGCACCATGATCTGCAGTTTCTTGTCCGCCGCTTCCTGCTTCTGACAGCCGGTCAGAAGCAGCGCCGCCGTGCAGGCGAAAAGCGCCGGGGCGGCTGGAAAAGACAAAAGACCGGGAGCTTTGACCGATGGCTGCGAGACGGGCGAAGTCACGTTCCTGCTCATGGGCTCTCCCGACCGCGGGCCGCTCGCTGATCGCGGTGCCTCGCGGCCATCCAGAGGATAGTCGATCCCCGGGAAAAGGAAACCGGTCTCGTACGTGTATCGCCCGACTGGCTAAGCGCCGGGATCTGCCCACCGCAGGCCCAATCGCCTGCCGGTGGTGCCGACTTGAGGAAAACGTGAAATAAGGTCAGAAGACATCTCAACGGCATCAAACAGGACGGGCGCCGGCCCGGTGAGGGATACGATGAAGAATTCAGCCATTTCCGAACGCAAGAACCAATCGATTTCCCGCGGCGTCGGCATGACCACGCAGATTTATGCCGACCGGGCTGAGAATTCGGAAATCTGGGATGTCGAGGGGCGTCGCTATATCGATTTCTCGTCGGGCATCGCCGTCGTCAACACCGGGCATCGCCATCCCAGGGTGATCGACGCGGTCAAGGCACAGCTCGACCGCTTCACCCACACCTGCCACCAGGTCGTGCCCTATGAGAGCTATGTGCGCCTGGCCGAACGGCTGAACGGCATGCTGCCTGGCAAGTTCGAGAAGAAGACGATCTTCGTCACCACCGGGGCCGAGGCGGTAGAGAACGCCATCAAGATCGCCCGCAATGCCACCGGCCGTCAGGCGGTCATCGCCTTTGCCGGCGGCTTCCATGGCCGCACCTTCATGGGCATGGCACTGACCGGCAAGGTCGTGCCTTACAAGGTCGGCTTCGGCGCCATGCCGGGCGATGTCTATCATGCGCCGTTCCCTGTGCCGCTGCACGGTGTCTCGGTCGCCGACTCGTTGGCGGCGCTCGACCGGTTGTTCAAGGCCGATGTGGATCCGGCCCGGGTCGCCGCCATCATCATCGAGCCGGTTCAGGGCGAGGGCGGCTTCTACGACGCGCCGCGGGATTTCCTGGTTGCGCTGCGCAAGCTTTGCGACCAGCACGGCATGCTGCTGATCGCCGACGAAGTGCAGACCGGCTTTGCCCGCACCGGCAAGATGTTTGCTATGGATCACCATGAGGTGGCCGCCGACATCACCACCATGGCCAAGAGCCTGGCCGGCGGCTTTCCTCTGGCGGCGGTCACCGGCCGCGCCGAAATCATGGATGCGCCCGGCCCCGGCGGGCTCGGCGGCACCTATGGCGGCAGTCCGATCGGCGTTGCCGCGGCGCACGCCGTGCTCGACGTGATCGAGGATGAAAAGCTGTGCGACCGCGCCAATACGCTGGGCGCAAGGCTGAAACAGCGGCTGCACTCGATCCGCGACGACGTGCCCGAGATCGTCGACATCAGAGGTCTCGGCTTCATGAACGCGGTCGAGTTCAACGACGTCAAGAAGGGCCTGCCCTCAGCCGAGATCGCCAATGCGATCCGGTTGAAGGCGCTCGACAAGGGCCTGATCCTGTTGACCTGCGGCGTCTACGGCAACGTCATCCGCTTCCTGGCGCCGATCACCATCCAGGACGAAGTCATGAACGAAGCACTCGACATTCTGGAAAGCTCGATCCGCGAAGTCTGCGCCGCCTGATCAGTAAGGTGCCGCGCCTGAGGGACGGAATTATCCCGCCGCTCTGGCGGGCTCATTCTCGAGGAAAGCAGCCAGTGCCGCTTTCAGCCCTTCGGGGCCAGCGGCCACCGTCTGCGGCGTCGGCGAGAAGCCGGCGCCCAACATCTTGCGGCCAAGCATATGGTCGCCCGGACGGTTGACCGATTCGATGCCGAGCAGCCGGTCGCCGGCATAGTGGTAGATCGAGAATTTGTTGTCGGGAAGGCCGCCCAGCACGACATGGCTGTCGCCGCCGGCGGTCAGGCCGACCATCTGCAGCTTCATGTCGCCGATGTCGGACCAAAACCATGGCACCGCAGAATAGGCGTCGGCATGGCCTGATATCGTGCGCGCGGCAAGCCGCGCCTGGTCGGTGGCATTCTGCACCGATTCCAGCCGCACGTCGCCGCCGGTGAACCAGTGACGGTAAGAGGCAGCATCGCCAATAGCGAGAATCTCCGGCACCGAAGTCCGCATCTGGTGATCGACGCGGATGCCGTTGGCGATGCCGAGGCCAGCTTCCTGCGCCAGTTCGACATTCGGCACGGCACCAATGCCGACAATGACCATGCGCGCCGGCAGTCTTTCGCCTGACGAGGTGATCGCGGCCACGACATGACCGTTTTCGCCTTCGAGCCCGGCGATCGAGGTGCCGGTGAGGATGCGCACGCCCGTCGCTTCCAGCCGTTGCCGGACGTGGCTCGCCACCACCGGCGCCACGGCGCGGCCGAGCAGCCGGTCCACCGCCTCGACCACTGTCACCGTGCGGCCGGCGGCCCTCAACGTGGCTGCGATCTCCAGCCCGATGAAACCGCCGCCGAGGATGACGACTTCTTCGGTTTGCGCGCTGAGGTCGCGGATCAGCCGCGCATCGGCCAGCGAGCGCAGCGACAGCACACCGGACAGGTCGGCACCGGGCAGCGGCAGCGTGCGCGGGCGCGAGCCTGTCGCCAGGATCAGGTGGCCGAAGGCAAGCGCACCCCCGCCGGCAATATCCAAGCTGCGGCGTCCGGCATCGATGCGATCGATCCTGACGCCAGGCCGGTAATCGATGGCGCTGCCTGTGTAGAAGGCCTCGCCGCGCAAGGGTTGTGGCTTGGCCTCGGCATCCTTGATGAAAGTCTTCGACAGCGGCGGCTTGTGATAGGGAAGTTCGTCCTCGTCACCGACGAGGATCACCGGCCCGTCATAGCCGTCTTCGCGCAGACTGGCGGCCGCTTGCACGCCCGCATGACCCGCGCCGACAATGACCACACCGTTCTTCATCGCACTCAATCCCGATTCTACCCTAGGATGTTCCGCCAGATGGCAATTGTCTGGCACCGCTGCAAGCGAGCTTTTGCGGGTCGCATCCGGGATGGCGGCTGTCAATCGCACAGTTCAGCGGCAAGACCGGTGCAGGAGAATGCATAAAGTTGACAGTCGTAGTTTAGAATAATTCTAAACTGTTGTTTCAATTGACTTTTCTTGCGGATTGTCATTGACATCCGACGATCTCGCAGCTTTATGGAAGCTCGCGCATCAGCGCATCCCTTTAATGTCTGGGCCTTGAACCCTTTCGATTGGAGGCATTTTGGTGTCTTTCTTCCGCGAACCGCGCGATCGCGCGGCATCTTTTGCGCCCAATGGCCCGCAGATGGCCTGGCGCCGGTTGGCGTGCGCGCCGTTTACAGAATTTCCGAGAAACTGGAGAGTGATCATGACAGCACGATATGGCAGCAGGCTTGCGGCGATCGGCGCCACTGCCCTGCTGACGGCGGCGGTATTCGTGTTGCCGGCAAAGGCGGAAACCGATGCAAAGGCGGTCATCAAGGCCTATTCCGACATCGCCCTCGCCAAATACGAGGATTCGCTGACCACCGCGCAGGCGCTCGACAAGGCGGTCGACGCGCTGCTCGCCACGCCATCGGTGGAAACCCTCAACGCCGCCCGTGACGCCTGGAAGGCATCGCGCGTTCCCTACCAGCAGACCGAAGTCTACCGCTTCGGCAACAAGATCGTCGACGACTGGGAAGGCAAGGTGAATTCCTGGCCGTTGGATGAAGGCTTGATCGACTACGTCGCCAAGAGCTACGGCACCGAATCGGACGCGAACGCGCTCTACACGGCCAATGTGATCGCCAACAAGGAGATCGAGATCAACGGCAAGAAGGTCGATGCATCGAAGCTTTCGCCGGAATTCCTCTCCGGCACGCTGCAGGGAGCCGGCGGCATCGAGGCCAATGTAGCCACCGGCTATCACGCCATCGAATTCCTGCTGTGGGGCCAGGACCTGCATGGCACCGGCCCGGGTGCCGGCGAGCGCCCCTTCACCGACTACGACCTCAAGAACTGCACCGGCGGCAATTGCGACCGCCGCGCCGAGTATCTGAAATCGGCCAGCGACCTTCTGGTTTCGGATCTTCAGGAGATGGTCGGCAACTGGAAGGAAGACGGCGCCGCCCGCAAGGCTCTTGTCGATGGCGAGCCGAACACGGCGATCTCGACCATCTTCACCGGCATGGGCTCGCTGTCCTACGGCGAACTGGCCGGCGAGCGCATGAAGCTCGGCCTGCTGCTGCATGATCCGGAAGAGGAGCACGATTGCTTCTCCGACAACACCTACAATTCGCATCTCTACGACGCCATCGGCATTCGCGCGGCCTATCATGCGAGCTACACGCGTCTCGACGGCACCGTCGTTTCGGGTCCCTCGGTGGCCGATATGGTGAAGGCGGCCGATCCGGCGATCGACAAGGAACTGTCCGACAAACTCGATGTTTCGGTCGCCAAGATGGAGGCGATCAAGGCGCGTGCACTGGCTGGCGAGGCCTATGACCAGCAGATCGCCGAGGGCAACGTTGAAGGCAACGCCACCGTGCAGGCGGCGATCGATGCGCTGATCGATCAGACCAAGTCGATTGAGCGCGCCGTCGGCTCCCTGAAGCTCAGCACCATCGCCTTCGAAGGGTCCGACAGCCTCGACGCACCGGACAAGGTGTTCAAGTAAGGGTCGAAAGACGGGAGACTGATCCGGAGCCGGACAACCGGCTCTGGAACGGCCTCCGCTAGAAAATCAAGCCACATGGCGCGGGAGACGCCGTCAGCCAGCCGAGCAAGCCAATGCTGATTTGTCATTGCAATATCATCACCGAGAAGGAGATCGAGCAGACGATCGTCGGGCTGCTGGACCAGGATCCCTGGCAGCTGATCGTGCCGGCGAAGATCTATCATGCCATGCAAAAGCGCGGTCGCTGTTGCGGCTGCTTCCCAAATGTGGTGGAAACGATCATTCGGGTCACCGAAAATTACCATGCCCGCTCGGAGGCGAGCGGCGTGGATGTCGTTTCACACCTGGATCGCGTCAGAGGCCTGCGCGTCCAATACGGGAGCAGAATTCATGAAAGGCGATCCGCAGATCATCGAGCGGCTTAACGAGGCCCTTTTCCTGGAGCTTGGGGCCGTCAATCAGTACTGGGTGCATTTCCGTCTGCTTGAGGACTGGGGATACGCCAAGCTGGCAAAGAAGGAGCGGGCGGAATCGATCGAGGAGATGCACCATGCCGATAAGCTCGTCGCCCGCATCATCTTCCTCGAAGGCCATCCGAACCTGCAGTCCGTGGCGCCGCTGCGCATCGGGCAGAACGTCAAGGAAGTGCTCGAATCCGACCTTGCCGGCGAATATGACGCACGTACCGCCTACAAGCGCTCGCGCGAAATCTGCAACGACGCCGGCGACTACGTGACGATGAAGCTGTTCGAGGAATTGCTGGCCGACGAGGAGGGTCACATCGACTTTCTCGAGACGCAGCTCGACCTGCTTGCCTCGATCGGCGAGGAGAAATACGGCCAGCTCAACGCCGCATCGGCGGACGAGGCGGAGTAAGGGCATGCGGGAATGCGGCGCCTGCTAGAATTCGTGCGCCGCTCGCGGCGGGCCAATGGCTCGCCGCTCCTTCCAAAGACGCCAGCCGGATTGGCGCGTCGGCGCTGTGTCGTGCTCGTGTTGGCGCTTGCCTCTTCGGCGATGGCGGGTAATCTTCAGCCGGCCGGGCTCGCCACCACGCGCACCGACCTCAATGCGAAGGATCAGGCGCGCGTCATCGCCGTCACCAGGCCGACCACGGATTTTTCCAGGCCAGAGCAGTTCGAGCTGATGCAAGGTGGCGCCGGCACGTCCCGAAAGGACGTCAGCCGCGATTCTTTCTCGCAATCCTCGGCCAACATCACTTTCGAGGAAGAGGGCGACTTCAAGCTCGGCAACGCGCTTTTCCGCAAGAACTGGGTCTCGTCGCCGTCCTCGACGCAGGCGTCGGACGGGCTCGGCCCGCTGTTCAACGAACGCGCCTGCCAGAACTGCCATCTGAAAGATGGCCGCGGCCGCCCGCCGCAAGGCAACGCCGGCACCACGTCGATGTTCCTGCGGCTGGCCCGCGACGCCAGCAGCGTCGAAGAGAAGGCGGCGCTTGCCGACCACGAGGTGCTTAACTTCCCCGATCCGGTCTACGGCATGCAATTGCAGGAGCTCGCCGTACCCGGCCTGCCCGGTGAAGGCAGGATGCATGTCGACTATCAGGAACGTAAGGTAGAGCTGACGGACGGCACTGTAATCTCCTTGCGCAAGCCGAGCTATTCGGTTGACGGCCTTGGCTACGGGCCGCTTGACCCACGCACCACGCTGTCGCCGCGCCTGACCCCGCCGATGATCGGCCTGGGCCTGATCGAACAGATCGCGCCGGCTGATATTCTCGCCCACGCCGATCCGGACGACAGGGACGGCGACGGCATTTCCGGCAGGCCGAACATCGTGCGCGATAGCCTGAACGGAGAACTGACGCTTGGCCGTTTCGGCTGGAAGGCACAGACCGCGTCGATCCGCCAGCAGGCGGCGGACGCCTTTGCCGGCGACATCGGCATCTCGACGCCCGAAGAGCCGAAGCATTGGGGCGATTGCACTGCTGCGGAGGCAAAATGCCTCGCCATGCCGAACGGCGTGCAGCAGCGTCTTGGCCCGGTCGAGGCGCCGCCGCCGGTGATGGATCTCGTCACCTTCTATTCGCAGAATCTGGCCGTGCCGTCGCGCCGCGACCTCGACCGGCCGGACGTGCTCGCGGGCAAAAAAACATTCTACGAGATCGGCTGCATTGCCTGCCATACGCCGAAATTCGTCACGCGCCGCGATACGCCCAACAAGGCGCAGGCCTTCCAGTTGATCTGGCCCTATTCCGACTTCCTGCTGCACGACATGGGGCCTGATCTGGCCGATGGCCAGGCCGTGGGCGATGCGACGGGCAATGAGTGGCGCACGCCGCCGCTGTGGGGCATCGGCCTGACCGAGACGGTCAACGGCAATTCATTCTTCCTGCATGACGGGCGCGCGCGCAGCCTGACCGAGGCGATCCTGTGGCATGGCGGCGAGGCGCAGAAAGCGCGCGACCGCTTTGCCGCAGCCAATGCGGCCGACCGCAATGCGCTGTTCAAATTCCTGGAGTCACTGTGATGTTCAAGCGTTCTGCATTGTTTCTCGTTCTTCCGCTGGCCCTGCTGGGCGTTGTCCCTGCGTCGGCGGCGGTCAAAGCCTCCGACATCATCCAGCGGGCGATCGATGGCTTCGTCCGCCCGGCCTATGCTGGCCTGCACGAGCATGCGGAAGCCTTGACCGAATCCATGCGCGAGCTGTGCGTCACGCCCTCGCAAGGAGAACTCGATGCCGCACGGTCCGAATTCTCCGCCACGGTCTATGCCTGGTCGTCAGCCGAAATCATCGGCTTCGGGCCGATCAAGGAGAACAACCGGCTGGAACGCATGCTGTTCTGGCCGGATCGCAAGAGCATCGGCCTGAAGCAGGTGCAGGCGGCGCTGTCGGCCAAGGATCCGACCGCCACCGATCCGGCGCAACTGGCCGGCAAGAGCGTCGCCATGCAGGGGCTGGGCGCGCTGGAGTTCGTACTTTACGGCGACGGCGCCGATGCACTGGCCGGCAAGGATGATCCCTACCGCTGCGCCTATGGCACTGCTGTTGCCGGCAACATCGAAACCATGGCCGGCGAGGTCAGCGCCGCCTGGAACAAACCGGACGGCTTTGCAGCGATTTGGGCCAATCCGGGGCCGCAGAACCCGCTCTACCGCGACGGCAATGAAGCGGTGACCGAACTGGTCGGCGTCTTCGTCAACGAGCTGGAAATGGTGCGTGACGTGCGCCTGAAAGGATTTTTCGGCGGCAAGCCGGACGCGGACAAGCCGAAACAAGCGATCTATTGGCGCTCGCAAAACACCACCGCGTCACTGGCCGGCAATCTCTCCGGCATCGATACGCTGTTCCAGGCCTCGAAACTTGGCGACGCCCTGCCGGCCGATGCGCGCTGGATGGCCGAATCTATCCACATCCAGCTGGTCAACGGTGTCGCCACCGCCAAGGCCGTCAGCGGTCCAATCGACAAGGCGCTTGCCGATCCGGCATTGCGCGACAAGCTCGATCATTTCGCGCTGATCACCTCCAGCCTGTCGACCCTGATCGGGACCAGGTTGACCGCTGAATTCGGCCTGACCGCAGGCTTCTCCTCGCTGGATGGGGACTGAATTGAAAACCCCGCTGATAGATCGCCGCGATTTCCTGAGAGCTGCAGGCGTTGGCTTCATGGCCGCGATGGCGCCATCGGCCTGGGCAACGACGCTTTCGGCCGACGCCGTCTTCGCCACCGCTTTCGTCAAACGCGACGGCAGCTTTGGCGCTGCCGTCCTGTCCGAGGCCGGCAAAGTCCTGCATGCGATCGATCTGCCCGATCGCGGCCACGATGTCACCTTCGATCCCATATCGAAACGCTCGGTGGTCTTCGCGCGCCAGCCCGGCACCTTCGCCGTGGTTTTCGACCATTCGGGCCGTGATGCGCCGCTGACCATCGCCAGCATCGCCGGCCGGCATTTCTTCGGCCACGGCGTGTTCTCGGCCGACGGTGCGCTGCTCTATGCCACCGAAAACGACTTCGACAACGCCGCCGGCGTCGTCGGCGTCTACGATGCGCGGGCGAAATTCAGCCGTGTCGGCGAGTTCCCGACCTATGGAATGGGTCCGCACGAGCTTCTGCTCCTGGGCGATGGCAGGACGATTGCGGTAGCAAATGGCGGCATCGAGACCCATCCGGATTACGGCCGCGCCGAGCTCAACATTGCGACCATGAAGCCGTCCTACGTATTGATAGACCGCGTCACCGGCGACCTCATCGAGAAGCACGAATTGCCGGCCGCACTGCATCAGCTGTCTATCCGCCACATGGACACAGATCCATCCGGGACCGTCTGGTTCGGCTGCCAGTACCGGGGGCCGGGCACCGATCGTCCGCTGCTGGTCGGTCGCGCCACGCGCGGCAAGGATCTGCAACTGCTCGACATGCCGCAGGACGTTTTGTCGGGCTTCCGCAACTACATAGGCTCGGTCGCCGCCAATCCGGCTGCCGGCACGGTCGCGGTCTCCTCGCCGGAAGGCAACTCGCTTGTCGTGCTCGATGCGGCCAGCGGCCGGGTCGTCGCGAACAGCGCGCTGGTCGAGGTCTGCGGCGTGGCACCTGACGGAACCGGCTTCATGGCCACCACCGGCGCTGGCGAGATCGTCGAGGGCAATGGTGCGACACGCTCCGAACCGGACTATGTCTGGGACAACCACATGCTGCGCATCGAGCAGGCCGCATAGGCCACAAGCGAAGCCGCTTAACGAATTATGCACTATCCCCTTGCGGTGGCGGGCCGTGGCGGGCACAGGGAATTGTCTTTCGAACCGGTTGCTTCATGAAATTGCTTGCCATCGACTGTGCCGCCAACCTCTGCGCCGCTAGCGTCTATGACGGGACGGCGAAGCGGGAGCTCGGCCGCTCGGTGCTCGATCTCGGCAAGGGCCATGCCGAGCAGCTGATGGCGGTCATCGCCGAAGCGCTGGAGGCAGGCGCAACCGACTATGCAGGTCTTGGCGCCATTGCCGTGTCTGTCGGCCCCGGTTCCTTCACCGGTCTGCGGGTCGGCGTCTCGACCGCGCGTGGCCTGGCGCTGGCGCTGAAGATACCGGCAATCGGAGTGACGACACTGGAGGCGCTGGCTGCCGAAGCAGCGACGGCATTTCCCGGTCGCGCCGTGCTGGCGGCGCTGGATGCCGGCCGTGAGGAGATCCACGCGGCCTTTTACGACGAAAGGTTAGTATTGACTTACGGTCCGGCCGTGGCCACGCTGGCCGACGTGGTGGCAATGGCGATGGCAACGTCTCCGGTGCTTACCGGCACCGCTGCAGCGCTCATCAGTGCATCGGCCGGGCGCGAATTCGATGTCGGCCCTCGGACGGCCACCGCCGACATTGTCACCTACGCTCGCCTGGCTGCCGCCAACGGCGCGGGCGAACGGCCGAAACCACTCTATCTGCGCGGCGCCGACGCCAAGCCGCAGGCCGGGTTCATTCTTTCAAGGATCAGACCATGATCCCGAAAAGTGGAAGCCGGTTTTCACGGACAACGGTTCCCGTTTGTCCAGAGATCATGGTCAAACAAGAAAACAAAGATTAGATGCGCATACCTTTTCTCCAACCACGCCGCCGGGACTATGCGCTCGAGCCGCTGAGGATCGCCGACAGTCCGGCGGTCTCGCTGCTGCATCGCGAGGACTTTGTCCGCCCCTGGACCGATGGCGAATTTGCCGCCTTGCTCGAACAGGACACCGTGTTCGGCTATGCCGCGCGCGAAACCGGACAGGGCTCCAAGCCGCCCGTCGGCTTCGTGCTGGCGCGGCTTGCGGCAGGCGAGGGCGAGATCCTGACCGTCGCGGTGGCGCGATCGCATCGCCGGCAGGGGCTGGGCTGGCAATTGATGGACGCGGTGTTGCGCGAACTGCACGCGCAGCGCGCCGAAGCGCTGTTCCTCGAGGTCGACGAGACCAATGTCGCGGCGATCGCGCTTTATCGCCGGCTGGGCTTCCGCGAGGTCGGCAAGCGGCCGAATTACTACAGGTCGGCCGAACACGGACCGACCGGCGCGCTTGTCATGCGCCGCGATCTTCGCTAGCGAGACGGCCGGGATGGGGCGATGATCAAGAAAATCAGGATTTTCCTGGCGCTGGGCCTCGTTGTCGCCGGTTCGCTGGTCCTCGTGCCGTTACAGATACTGTCGATGAAGACCGGCTGGTGGCCGGAAACCTTCATCCTCAAGATCTGGCACAGGCTGATCATCAGGGCGCTCGGCATGCGCATCCATGTCAAGGGGACGCTGTCCGACAAGCGCCCGCTGCTGGTTGCGTCCAATCACATCTCCTGGACCGACATCATGGTGCTCGGCTCTTTTGCCGACGTAAAATTCATCGCCAGGGCTGATATGGAAGGCTGGCCGCTGATCGGCATGCTGTCGAAGCTGCAGCGTACCGTGTTCATCGAGCGCGAGCGCAAGCGTTCGTCGGGCGACCAGGCAAGCGAGATTGCCAGCCGCATGGCCAAGGGCGATGCGATGGTGCTGTTTGCCGAGGGCTCGACCGGCGACGGCAATATGGTCCTGCCGTTCAAGAGCACGCTGTTCGGCGCCGCCTCGATGGCGATTTCGGAAGGCGCGGCGGAACAGGTGTTCATCCAGCCGGTGGCGATCGCCTATACGCGTCTGCACGGCGTGCCGCTCGGCCGCCGGCATCGCCCGCTTGCCGCCTGGATCGGCGATGAGGATTTGATGCCGCATCTCAAGGTATTGCTCGCGGAGGGCGCGCTCGACGTCGAGGTGCATTTCGGCGAGGCAATCACCTTTTCCAAGGGTTCGAGCCGCAAGGAGACGTCGAAACTGATGGAAAGCCAGGTGCGTGAGATGATGCAGGCGGCGCTTGCCGACCCGCGGCCGAGCCGCTAGCCCCGGCATGCCCTTGCTGGCGCGGGCCGAGAATCGTCTGTTTTTTGTCACGGAAAGGCGTTAGAAGCCGCCTTATGGACTTGAACACGATAGAAAGCGACGACATCGGCACTATGGCTGGACAGCCGGCAGTGCTTTCCACGGCAGCGAGAAAAGTCTTCATCAAGACCTATGGCTGCCAGATGAACGTCTATGATTCGCAGCGTATGGCCGATGCGCTGGCTGCCGACGGCTATTCCGCGACCGATGCCATTGGCGAGGCGGACCTGGTGCTGCTGAACACCTGTCATATCAGGGAGAAGGCGGCCGAAAAGGTCTATTCCGAGCTCGGCCGTATCCGCGACATGAAAGCCGAGCGTGCCCTGGCCGGCCGCGAGATGCTGGTCGGCGTCGCCGGCTGCGTGGCGCAGGCCGAAGGCGCCGAGATCATCCGCCGTTCGCCGGCCGTCGACCTGGTCATCGGCCCGCAGACTTATCACCGGCTCCCCGACGTGCTGGCGCGGGTGCGCGGCGGCGAAAAGATCGTCGAGACCGACTACGCCATCGAGGACAAGTTCGAGCATCTGCCGCAGCCCAAGCGCGCCGAGGTCATCAAGCGCGGCGTCACCGCCTTCCTCACCGTGCAGGAAGGCTGCGACAAGTTCTGCACCTTCTGCGTCGTGCCCTATACCAGAGGCTCCGAAGTTTCCCGGCCGGTGGCGCAGATTGTCGCGGAGGCTGAGCGCCTGGCTGAAGCCGGGGTGCGCGAAGTGACGCTGCTTGGCCAGAACGTCAATGCCTGGCATGGCCAGGGCGAGAACGGCCACGAGTGGGGCCTTGGCCGCCTGCTGTTCAGGCTGGCCGAAATCCCCGGGCTGGCGCGTCTGCGCTACACCACCAGCCACCCGCGCGACATGGATGACGAGCTGATAGCGGCCCATCGCGATCTGCCGTCGTTGATGCCCTATCTGCATCTGCCGGTGCAATCAGGCTCCGACCGCATCCTCAAGGCGATGAATCGCCGGCACACGGCGAGGGATTATCTGGCGCTGCTCGACCGTATCCGCACTGCCCGGCCTGACATCGCGCTTTCCGGCGACTTCATCGTCGGCTTCCCCGGCGAGACCGAGGCGGATTTCGAGGCGACCATGGAGCTGGTGCGTCAGGTGAATTACGCCTCGGCCTTCTCCTTCAAATATTCGCCGCGTCCCGGCACGCCAGGCGCCGAAATGGCCGATCATGTGCCGGAAGCGGTCAAGGACGAGCGCCTGCAGAGACTGCAGGCTCTGCTTGTGAAGCAGCAGCAGGACTTCGGCTTGAGCCTCGTCGGCAGCACCATCGACACGCTGATCGAGAAGCCCGGCCGCCAGGCCGGCCAGAAGGTTGGCCGCTCACCTTGGCTGCAGCCGGTTATTGTTGATGAAAAGGCCGGCGAAATCGGTGACATTATCCAAGTGCGAATCACGAAGACGGGCTACAACAGCCTGTTCGCCGAATTGGCCTGAGGGTCTCGGCAGATGAGGAGAGACGGTTGAGCGCAGCAGAGCTGAAGAACCTGCCCCCGGTACCGGCATCTGGGGCTTCTGACATGGCGCACATCGTTCTGACTTTCGACAACAACAAGCTTGCCAGCGCCCTTTATGGTCAGTTCGACGAAAACCTCGCCCGGCTCGAGCAGAAGCTTGGCGTCGACATCCGCTCACGCGGCAACCAGCTGACCATCAAAGGGTCCGCTTCTGCCGCCGAGCAGGCGCGCCGCGCCCTGGACAATCTTTACGGCATTCTCCAGAAAGGCGTCGATATCGGCCAGTCCGACGTTGACGGCGCCGTGCGCATGGCGATTGCCGCCGACGATCAGTTGACCCTGCCAACGCTGGAACGCAAGGGCAAAGTCTCCGCCGCCCAGATCGCCACCCGCAAGAAGACGATCTATGCCCGTTCGCTCAACCAGGACGCCTATATGCGGGCGCTGGAACGGTCGGAACTGGTGTTCGGCATCGGCCCGGCCGGCACCGGCAAGACCTACCTGGCGGTGGCGCACGCGGCGATGCTGCTCGAGCGCGGCATGGTCGAGCGCATCATTCTCTCGCGGCCGGCGGTCGAGGCCGGCGAGCGGCTGGGCTTCCTGCCCGGCGACATGAAGGAGAAGGTCGATCCCTATCTGCGGCCGCTCTATGACGCGCTCTACGACATGATGCCGGCCGACAAGGTCGAGCGCGCCATTGCCGCCGAAGTGATCGAAATCGCGCCGCTTGCCTTCATGCGCGGCCGCACGCTGGCGCATGCCGCCGTCATCCTCGACGAGGCGCAGAACACCACGCCGATGCAGATGAAGATGTTCCTGACACGTCTGGGCGAAAACTCGCGCATGATCGTCACCGGCGATCCGACCCAGATCGACCTTCCCTCGAACACCAAATCGGGCCTGGTCGAAGCCTTGCGGGTGCTGGACGGCGTGGCGGGCGCGGTCACCGTGCGCTTCAACGACGGCGACGTGGTTCGCCATCCGCTGGTGGCGGAAATCGTCAGGGCCTACGACCGGGACGCCAAGCTGGCGCGTGGCCTCGGCGCCGAGAATTGATGTTGGCGATGCGGCTTCATGCCTGAGGACATAATATCCGGCGACGGGAATATTCCCGTCGACATCGACATAGCGGTTGAGGCGGGCAACTGGCCCGACGAGGCAAGCCTGACGCGGCTGGTCGATCGGGCCGTTAAGGCGGCTTTTGCCGAAACCGGCGTGGCGGGCCGTTCCGAACTCAGTCTCGTTTTTTCCGACGACGCCCATATCCAGGTTCTCAACGCCGGCTGGCGCGGCAAGGACAAACCGACCAACGTCTTGTCTTTCCCGGCTTTTCCGTTTGCGCAGGGCGGTCCGTTGCCGCCGATGCTGGGCGACATCGTGCTGGCCGCCGAAACGGTCGCCCATGAAGCGGTACTGGAAGACAAGCCTGTCGAGAACCATATCACCCATCTCGTCATCCACGGCCTGCTGCATCTGCTGGGCTACGATCACGAGACCGAGGCCGAGGCCGAGGCGATGGAAGCCGTCGAACGCGCGGCGCTTGCAAGGCTTGCCATTCCCGACCCCTACGCGTAACTACATCTGACCAATTGACCGGACGACGATGAACGACAAACCAGAGACTGCCGCCCGCCCCGACGCCGGCAGTGCAACCAAGGCTTCCGATACGTCGGAAGAGGGATCAAGTCCGAGTACCGTTACCTCTGGTGCTAGCAGTACCTCTGCTGCTGCCGGCATCGGCAGCGCTGCCAGCGAGACATCGCCTGCCGGTCCCTCCCTGTTCGACCGCGTTCTTGGCCTGTTCAGGCAACGCAACGGAACCAGCCTGCGGGAGGAAATCGCCGGCGCGCTTGCCGAGACAACGAGCGATGCCGGCGCCTTCTCGCCCGGCGAACGCGCCATGCTCAACAACATCCTGCGGCTGCGCGAAGTGCGCGTCGAGGACGTCATGGTGCCGCGCGCCGACATTCAAGGGGTCGAAATCACGACGACGCTCGGCGATCTGCTGGGCACCTTCGAGCAATCCGGCCATTCCCGCATGCCGGTCTATTCAGAGACCCTCGATGATCCGCGCGGCATGGTCCATATCCGTGATGTGCTGGCCCACATCACCAAGATCGCGCGCGTCAAGAAGGGCCGCTCGACCAGGAAAACACCCGTCGCCACGGTTCTCGATCTCGCCCAGGTCGATCTCGCACGCACCATTGGCGACCTCAATCTGATCCGCCCGGTGCTGTTCGTGCCGCCGTCGATGCTCGCCTCCGACCTGATGGCTCGCATGCAGACGACGCGCACGCAAATGGCGCTGGTCATCGATGAATATGGCGGCACCGACGGCCTTGCCTCGCTGGAAGACATCGTCGAGATGGTGGTCGGCGACATCGAGGACGAGCATGACGACGACGAGCCGATGATCACCCAGAGCGGCGACGGCGTGTTCATCGTCGATGGCAAGGCCGAGATCGACGACGTCGCCAAGATGATCGGCGGGGATTTCGCCGCCGGTGAACATGGCGAATATGTCGACACCATTGGCGGCATGATTTTCAACACGCTTGGCCGTGTTCCGGCCCGCGGCGAGGTGGTGCAGGCCATACCCGGTTTCGAATTTCACGTCCTCGACGCTGATCCGCGCCGCGTCAAGCGCGTGCGCATCGTGCAGAGCCAGAAGGGTGAGCGTCGCCGGCGTGCCACGGCGCGCACCGAACAGGCGTGAGCGTTTCGCTCGCACGATGACTATCGACGACCCGTTCAAGCATCCAAGTCTGGGCTCTGGTGTTTTCTACAAGGATCCTCGTGCCGCGCTGGACTGGCTCGAGGCGGCTTTTGGCTTCGAGCGCAGCATGGTGGTCAGCGATGCCGAGGGAAAGCTCATCCATGCAGAGATGCGGTTCGGCGACAGCTACATCATCGTCGATTCCGAATGGAGCGATTACGTCGCCAGCCCGGTTTCGATCTTGGGCAAGAACACGCAGTCGATCTATGTCAGGCTGAAGGGTGGCCTGGATGCGCATTGCGAGCAGGCGCGGGCGCTCGACGCTGATATAATCCAGGAGCCGGCGGATCAGTTCTACGGTGAGCGCCAGTATCGTGCACGCGACCCCGAGGGCCATGTCTGGACCTTCACGCAGACCATCCGTTCGGTTCAGCGCGAGGAGGCCGAGCGGCTGGGGGGCGTTCAAATCGAGGGTTGGCACCGGTAGGCAGGGCCGGAGCTGTGCATCTCAGCCAGCCCATCCGCCGTTTGGAGCGCGGAGCGCAGCCTGTTAAATCTTGTGTCCTGATTCGCGACTCGGAAGTATGCATGGAGCGCCTCACCGGCCGGATAATTCTGCTTTGGGGTTGGCGGCGTGCGCTCGTGGCGTTTCTCGCCGGCGCCCTCGCGGTGCTTGGGCAGGCGCCTTACGACTTCTTCGCCGCCTGTTTCGTCTCGTTCCCGCTGCTGGTCTGGCTGCTCGACGGCGCCACCGGCGAAGCTTCAGGCAGTCTGTTCCGGCGTCTGCGGCCGGCTTTCGCCGTCGGTTGGTGGTTCGGTTTCGGCTATTTCCTCGCCGGCCTCTGGTGGATCGGCTCGGCGCTGCTGGTCGAGGCCGACAGCTTTGCCTGGGCGCTTCCCTTCGCGGTGGTCGGCATTCCTTTCATGCTCGCCTTTTTCTATGGCTTTGCGGCAATCGTTGCCCGGCTGCTGTGGAGCAACGACATTGGCCGCATCGCCGCCCTTGCCTTCGGCTTCGGCCTGGCGGAATGGCTGCGCGATTTCCTGTTCACCGGTTTTCCCTGGAATGCCGTCGGCTACGCGGCCATGCCCGTGCCGCTGCTGATGCAGAGCGTCTCGGTGACGGGCATGATCGGCATGAACGCGCTCGCGGTGTTCGTCTTCGCACTGCCGGCACTGCTGGCGGCACGTCGGCACCTGCGCCTCGGCGCGGCACTGTTTGTCGTGCTCGTCGCTGCCCATGTCGGCTTCGGCTATATCAGGCTTGCCGCTCCCGAACCGCCAGCTTCACGCAGCCTGGATGTCCGCATTGTCCAGCCGGCGGTGGACCTGTCGGAAAAATGGGATGCCTCGGTGCGCGACCGCATCTTCGCGGTCCTGATGGGGCTCTCGGGCAAGGCGCCGGATCCAGGCCATCAAAAGCCGCAACTGATCCTGTGGCCCGAAACCTCGGTGCCGTTCCTCTTCACCGAGCGTCCGGACGCATTGACGGCGCTGGGGGATATGCTCGGACCCGGCCAGATGCTGATTGCCGGCGTCGTCCGCGAGGAAGGCGGCTCGGCCGCAAATGCCGACAGCCGCTACTACAACTCCGTGGTGGCGATCGACGACAAGGGTGAAATCACCGACGCCGTCGACAAGGTTCAGCTGGTGCCGTTCGGCGAATACCTGCCTTTCGCCGATCTGCTCCAGCGTTTCGGCATCGAGCAACTGGTTGCCGGGCCGATGAGTTTCGCGGCCGGCAATGAGCGGCACGCCATTACGCTGCCCGACGGCATCCGTGCGCTGCCATTTATCTGTTATGAGGTGATCTTTCCCGATCTTGTGGCAGTTGACGCTGCGTCAGCGCAGCTTATTGTGAACGTTACCAATGATGCGTGGTTCGGCGACACGCCGGGTCCGTATCAGCATTTCAGGCAGGCCCAGATCCGTGCGGTGGAAAATGGATTGCCATTGGTGCGTGCCGCCAACAACGGCATCTCGGCCGTCGTCGATCCGCGCGGGCGCATCGTCGATGCGCTTGCTATCGACGCGCGCGGCGCCATCGATGCCCACATACCGATTTCCGGACAGGCGCTCATATCTCCCGGCCAACGGCGCATTAACGGAATGCTGATCATGTTGCTGTTTGCCGTTGGGGCAGCGCTGTTGAACGTAAGGCAAAGGCTACGGGTGAATTGACAGCCAACACATTAGAAACTCATACTGTAAGTGCCTGAAAATTTCTCGAAGCCGGTGGATCGTTCTGTTGGGGCAGTTGCCTCCGGCTTTGTTTGGGCAGGAAAAAAATAGAGAAAGCCGAAAAAATTCGGCGAGGAAAAAATGACAGAAGATAACAAGAAGAAACCGAATCCGATCGACATCCATGTTGGCAGTCGCATTCGGCTTCGCCGCAACATGCTTGGAATGAGCCAGGAAAAGCTGGGAGAAAACCTCGGCATCACATTTCAACAGATTCAGAAATATGAAAAGGGTACCAACCGCGTCGGCGCCAGCCGTCTGCAGGCGATCGCGTCCATACTCGGCGTGCCTGTCGCTTTCTTTTTTGAGGATGCGCCCGGCCAGGAGCCTGTGGCGGGCCGGGGATTTGCCGAGGACGCTTCGATGGCTTTCGCTGTCGAATTCTGCGGCAGCCCTGAAGGCCTTCAGCTCAACCGGGCCTTTGTCAAGATCGCCGACGCCAAGGTGCGCCGCAGGATCATAGACCTGGTCAAGTCCCTCTCCGCCGACGATCCCGACTGATCCTCAATCACGCCAGGACCGGCGGCGCCCCGCCGCCGGTGGCACAAGATAACGGCATCGACATTCATGCCAGAGCCGAAGCACCGCTTGACGAGCGGCGCTTCGCCCCGCTAACACGTGGCGCGCCAAAATCGGCAGCCTGCCGATCGTTTTTCAAGAGGGGACACCCGTGACGCGGCAGAACTACTTCTTTACCTCGGAATCCGTTGCCGAGGGCCATCCTGACAAAGTCTGTGACCGGATTTCCGACGAGATCGTCGATCTGGTCTATCGCGAAGCCAAGAAGACCGGCATGGACCCGTGGAAAGTCCGTGTCGCCTGCGAGACGCTGGCCACCACCAACCGTGTCGTCATCGCCGGCGAAGTGCGCGTCCCGGAAACGCTGCTGAAGAAGGACAAGGCAGGCAACATCCTCAAGGATGCCGCCGGCCATCCGGTCGTCAATCCGGCCAAGTTCAAATCGGTCGCCCGCAAGGCGATCCGCGAAATCGGCTACGAGCAGGCCGGCTTCCACTGGAAAACGGCGAAGATCGAGGTTCTGCTGCACGGCCAGTCGCCTGACATCGGCCAGGGCGTCGACAACGCTGCCGACCGTCAGGGCGAAGAGGGTGCCGGCGACCAGGGCATCATGTTCGGTTATGCCTGCCGCGAGACGCCGGATTTGATGCCGGCGCCGATCTACTACAGCCACAAGATCCTCGAACTGCTGGCTGCTGCCCGTCACGAAGGCAGCGGTGAAGCCGGCAGGCTCGGGCCGGATGCCAAGAGCCAGGTCACCGTTCGCTATGTCGATGGCAAGGCCGCCGAGGCGACGCAGATCGTGCTGTCCACGCAGCATCTCGATGCGAGCTGGGATTCAAAGAAGGTCCGCAAGGTCGTCGAACCCTATATCCGCGAGGCGCTGGGCGACCTCAAGATCGCCGACGATTGCATGTGGTACATCAATCCGACCGGCAAGTTCGTCATCGGCGGGCCGGACGGCGACGCCGGCCTGACCGGCCGCAAGATCATCGTCGACACCTACGGTGGTGCCGCACCCCATGGCGGCGGCGCTTTCTCCGGCAAGGACACCACCAAGGTGGATCGTTCGGCAGCCTATGCGGCGCGCTACCTGGCCAAGAACGTGGTGGCGGCGAAACTCGCCGACCGCTGCACCATCCAGCTTTCCTACGCCATCGGCGTCGCCCAGCCGCTGTCGGTCTATGTCGACTTGCATGGCACCGGCAAGGTCGACGAGGCAAAGCTCGAGGACGCGCTGCGCACGGTGATGGATCTGTCGCCGTCGGGCATCCGCCGTCACCTCGATCTCAACAAACCGATCTACGCCAAGACGTCGTCCTACGGCCATTTCGGCCGCAAGGCCGGCCGTGATGGGTCTTTCTCCTGGGAAAAGACCGATCTCGCCAAGGCGCTCAAGGACGCGGTCGCCGCCTGACAGCGGCGCCGCGAAGTCCCGCCATGGATCCGAAGGACAGACCAAGCCGCGCGACCGAAGCCTTTTTCGGTCGCCGGCGCGGCAAGACCATGCGTCCGCAACAGGCGGCCGCGCTGGAAAGCGGCTTCGGTGTATATCGGCTCGATCTGGCGGCCGAGCCGCCGGCCGATCTGCAAACTCTGTTTCAGACCGATGTCAGCGCGGTTCGCCTCGAGATTGGCTTCGGCGGTGGCGAACATCTCCTGCACCGCGCGACCGAGGCGCCTTCGATCGGCTTTATCGGCGTCGAGCCCTTCGTCAACGGCATGGCCAAGATGATGATGGCGGTGCGCGAGAAACCGCTCGCCAATCTGCGGGTTTATGACGACGACGCCACAAGGCTGCTCGACTGGCTGCCGCAGGCCTCGCTCGGCGGCCTCGATCTGCTCTATCCCGACCCCTGGCCGAAGAAGAAACACTGGAAGCGACGTTTCGTAAGCCCGGTCAATCTCGAGCGGTTCGCGCGCGTGCTGAAGCCTGGTTCAAAATTCCGCTTCGCCTCCGACATCGACACTTATGTCAACTGGACCTTGCTGCATTGCCGCGCGCATGGCGCGTTCGCATGGCAGGCTTGCGAGGCGGCGGACTGGCACCGGCCCTATGATGGTTGGCCGGGCACCCGTTACGAGGCCAAGGCCATTCGTGAGGGCCGGCGGCCCGCCTATCTTACCTTCATTCGGAAATAAGCTCGCGGTCTTAGAGCAATTCCAGGAAAAGTGTGAAACGGTTTTCCGTCCGGAATTGCGTCAAAGCTAGAAGCGGCGGCCGATGCGATCGAAGGCGGCAGGCTCGACGCCGAGGTTGCGCAGGTCGTCGGCGCGCGGCCTGCGACCGGCTTCCACGGCCCGTGAAGCGGCCACGGCGCTGCCGAATACGGTGAAGAAGTCGCCTATTGCAGAAAATATCTTGCGATTGCTCATGATCATGTCCTTTCGCGCACGTGTGGCGCACGGCCACCTTTGTGCAGCGCAGCGTAAGTAGGTGCGTTTCAGCGCCGATCCCATGGGGGCCGCCGCATGGGCGCCATGCGCTCCATGCAACGCTGGCGGGGGCCACCTCGATGGCAGCGTTGCCCGACCAGCATAGCGGGCTTGAAACACAGGCCGCGATCGTCTATATCAGCCTCAAATTCTTGGTCGGTATGACGAAGAGTGGGTCCACCCGGTCCCGCTCTTTTTTATTACCTGCCGATAACTTGGTAGAGAACGACAGGGCTTCAATGACTGCAACGGCAAGCGAGGGCGACGATCGCATCATCCGCGAAAGCGGCATCGATGCGCGCATCGCGCTGATCGTCCAGCCGGTTCTGCGCGGCATCGGCTTCCGTCTCGTGCGGGTGCATCTGTCGGGCCAGAACGGGCTGACGCTGCAGATCATGGCCGAACGCGAGGACGGCACCATGACCGTCGAGGATTGCGAAGAGGTCAGCCGCGCGGTGTCGCCGGCGCTCGATGTCGATGATCCGATCGAAAAGGCCTACCATCTTGAAGTCTCGTCGCCCGGCATCGACCGGCCGCTGGTCCGCAAATCGGATTTCACGACCTGGACGGGTCATCTGGTGAAAATGGAAACATCGATCGTCGTCGCCGACCGCAAGCGCTTCAAGGGCAAGATCGCCGAAGCCGGCGAAGACGATGTGCTGATCGAGCGCGACAAGGCAGCCTATGGCGAGGAGCCGACGGTGCGCGTCCCCTATGACGCGATTGCCGATGTGCGCCTGATCCTGACCGACGATCTCATCCGCGATGCCCTGTCGAAGGACAACAGGGCGCGCAAGGAAGCCAAGAAGCGCCGTGGCGAACCGGACGACGACGAGTCGGGTGCGGAAGCGGACGCCACGGAAGAACACGAACAGGAACTATGATTGAGCTGCCGGGCGCAAAGGTCCGGCAAACAAGCTCGGGAGAAAAACGATGGTTGTAAGCGCCAACAGACTTGAATTGCTGCAGATCGCCGACGCGGTCGCGCGTGAAAAGTCGATCGACAAGTCGATCGTCATCGCCGCCATGGCCGATGCGATCCAGAAGGCGGCGCGCTCGCGTTACGGTCAGGAGACCAACATCCGCGCTGACATCAACCCGAACACCGGTGAGATGAAGCTGCAGCGGCTGATGGAAGTGGTCGAGAAGGTCGATGACTATGCCACGCAGATCGCCATTTCCTCGGCTCGCGAGCGCAATCCCGACGCCCAGCTCGGCGACTTCATCGCCGAACAGCTGCCGCCCATGGATTTCGGCCGCATCGCCGCCCAGTCGGCCAAGCAGGTCATCGTCCAGAAGGTCCGCGAGGCCGAACGCGACCGCCAGTATGACGAGTACAAGGACCGCATCGGCGAGATCGTCAACGGTACCGTCAAGCGCGTCGAATACGGCAATGTCATCGTCGATCTCGGCCGCGGCGAAGCGATCATCCGTCGCGATGAGTTGATCCCGCGCGAGAACTACAAATATGGCGATCGCGTCCGCGCCTATGTCTACGATGTGCGCCGCGAGCAGCGCGGCCCGCAGATTTTCCTGTCGCGCACCCATCCGCAGTTCATGGCCAAGCTGTTCACCATGGAAGTGCCGGAAATCTATGACGGCATCATCGAGATCAAGTCGGTCGCCCGCGACCCAGGTTCGCGCGCCAAGATCGCCGTCATCTCGCGGGACTCTTCGATCGATCCGGTCGGCGCCTGCGTCGGCATGCGCGGCAGCCGCGTCCAGGCCGTCGTCGGCGAATTGCAGGGTGAGAAGATCGACATCATTCCGTGGTCGCCTTCTGCGGCGTCCTTCATCGTCAATGCGCTGCAGCCGGCGGAAGTCGCCAAGGTCGTGCTCGACGAGGATGCCGAACGCATCGAAGTCGTGGTTCCCGACGACCAGCTGTCGCTGGCCATCGGTCGCCGCGGCCAGAACGTGCGTCTGGCTTCGCAGCTGACCGGCTGGGATATCGATATCCTGACCGAAGCCGAAGAATCCGAGCGCCGCCAGAAGGAATTCGTCGAGCGTTCGTCGCTGTTCATGGAAGCCCTCGACGTCGACGAGATGGTCGGCCAGGTGCTGGCCTCCGAAGGCTTCACCAGCGTTGAGGAAGTCGCTTATGTCGATTCCGGCGAGATCGCCTCTATCGATGGTTTCGACGAGGACACCGCTTCGGAGATCCAGACCCGCGCCCGCGAATATCTGGAGAAGATCGAGGCCGAGCACGACGACAAGCGCAAGGCGCTCGGCGTTTCGGACGAATTGCGCGAAATCCCCGGCGTCACCACCGCCATGATGGTGACGCTTGGCGAGGACGGCGTGAAGACGATCGAGGATTTCGCCGGCTATGCCGCCGACGACCTGACCGGCTGGAAGGAACGCAAGGACGGCGAGACAAAAGTCTATCCGGGCGTGCTGGCCAATCATGGCGTGACCCGCGCAGACGCCGAACAGATGGTTCTGGCCGCCCGCCTCAAGGCCGGCTGGATCACCGAAGACGAGCTTGCAGCCGAAGAAGTCTCGGCTGACGAAGCCGTTGGTGCGTGAGGTGAAACCGCATCGCACCGAACCCGCCCTTGGACGAGATGAACGATCGCACCTGCATCGTTACGCGCAAACAAGCCGAACCGGATGATCTGATCCGGTTCGTCGTCGGCCCGGATTCGGCCGTCGTTCCCGACATCAAGAGAAATCTGCCCGGCCGCGGTTGCTGGGTGAGCGCCGACCGCCTACATATCGACAAGGCTGCGGCGAAGAACCTCTTTGCCCGCGCCTTCAAGGCACAGGTGGTCGTGCCGCCCGATCTTGGCGGCATGGTCGACGGGCTGCTTTCCAGGCACGCTCTGGGCATGCTTGGTCTTGCCCGCAAGGCAGGCGCAATTTCGCTTGGTGCTACCAAGGTCGAGAGCGCGGTGCGCGGCGGATTGGCGCTTTTCGTGCTGCATGCTTCCGAGGCGTCCGATGACGGCGTGCGCAAGATCAGCCAGGCGCGACGGGCGACGGTCCATCTCGGTGGGCCCGCTATCCTTGCCTACAAACTTTTCTCCGAGGCCGAGTTGAGCTTGGCATTGGGGGGTACAAATGTGATACATGCTGCCGTTCTCGCGGGAGACGCGGGCAGGGCGGTCCAGAAGCGCATGGTTGCGCTCGACCGGTATCGGGGCGGTTCCCCGGACGATCTGGCAATGCTTGCGGCTGTTGCTGACGAAGATGATGCCGCAGAGGATATGGAATGAGCGATACGAAATCGGGTGACGACAATACGCTGAGTGTGACGCCGAAGAAGACCTTGACGCTGAAGCGCCCCGGTATGGAACAGGGCACTGTGCGCCAGAACTTCTCGCACGGCCGCACCAAGCAGGTCGTCGTCGAAACCAAGAAGCGCAAGTTCTCGATGCCCGGCGACAAGCCGGAGCCTGTTGCCGCCCCCGTCTTCACACCGAAGCCGGCGGTCGTGGCCGCCCCCGTCGTCGTGCCGGAAGCACCGAAGGCGCCGCCACCCCCGCCGCCCCCGGCCCCGGTCGAGCGCAGCGGTATGGTGCTGAACGAACTGTCGCGCAGTGAAATGGAAGCACGCCGCAGGGCGCTCGAAGGCTCGAAGGTTCGCGAGGTCGAGGACCGCCAGCGCGCCGCCGAGGATGCCAAGCGTCGCGCCGAGGACGAAGAGCGCCGCAAGCGCGAACGCGATGAATCCGCGCGCCGCCAGGCCGAGGAAGAAGCACGGTTGCAGACCGAGGCCGAATCCCGCCGTCGGGCCGAGGAAGAGGCGCGTCGCCGCGCGCCATTGGCTGCCGAACTGGCAACAGTCGATGACGAGGAAGTGGCCAAGCCGAAGCGGGTTGGCGCCGGCGCACCGGTGCGCCGTCCGGTCACGCCTGAAGTGGCGCGTCCGGCCAAGCCGACCAAGAGCGAGGAAGATCGCCGCCGTGGCAAGCTGACGCTGAATTCGGCATTGTCCGACGAAGATGCGCGAGCCCGTTCGCTGTCGTCGATGCGTCGCCGCCAGGAAAAATTCAAGCGCGCGATGCACAATGAGCCGCGCGAGAAAGTCATGCGCGAAGTGATCCTGCCAGAGACCATCACCATCCAGGAACTGGCGCAACGCATGTCCGAGCGCGCGGTCGACCTGGTCAAGTTCTTCATGAAGCAGGGCCAGATCCTGAAGCCGGGCGACGTCATCGACGCCGACACGGCCGAGCTGGTCGCCACCGAATTCGGCCACACGGTCCGCCGCGTCGCCGAGTCCGACATCGAGGAAGGCCTGTTCAACATCGCCGACAATGCCGAGGACCTGGTTTCGCGTCCGCCGGTCGTGACGATCATGGGTCACGTCGATCATGGCAAGACCTCGCTGCTCGACGCGATCCGCAACGCCAATGTCGTCTCCGGCGAAGCCGGCGGCATCACCCAGCATATCGGCGCCTACCAGGTCGAGAAGAATGGTCACAAGATCACCTTCATCGACACGCCCGGCCACGCCGCCTTCACGGCGATGCGTGCTCGTGGCGCCCAGGCGACCGATATTGCCATCCTGGTGGTTGCGGCCGATGACAGCGTCATGCCGCAGACGATCGAATCGATCAGCCATGCCAAGGCGGCCGGCGTTCCGATCATCGTGGCGATCAACAAGATCGACAAGCATGATGCCGATCCGCAGAAGGTGCGCTCCGAACTGCTGCGCCACGAGGTTTTCGTCGAATCCATGGGCGGTGAAGTTCTGGACGTCGAAGTATCGGCGACCAAGGGCACCAATCTCGACAAACTGCTTGAGGCGATCCTGCTGCAGGCCGAAATTCTCGACCTGAAAGCCAATCCGGACCGTACCGCCGAAGGCGTCGTCATCGAGGCCCAGCTCGACAAGGGCCGTGGTCCCGTTGCCACCGTGCTGGTGCAGACCGGCACGCTGATGCCGGGCGACATCCTCGTTGCCGGCAATGAATGGGGCCGGGTGCGTGCGCTGGTCAACGATCGTGGCGTGCAGATCAAGGAAGCGCCGCCGGCGATGCCGGTGGAAGTGCTTGGCTTGCAGGGCACCCCGCAGGCCGGCGATCGCTTCGCCGTGGTCAACAACGAGGCCCGTGCCCGCGAGATCACCGAATACCGCCAGCGTCTGGCGCGCGAGAAGGCGGTTGCCAAGCATGCCGGCCAGCGCGGTTCGCTCGAGCAGATGATGTCGCAATTGCAGACAAGCGGGCTGAAGGAATTCCCGTTGGTCATCAAGGGCGACGTGCAGGGCTCGATCGAGGCGATCAATGCCGCACTCGATAAGCTCGGCACCGACGAGGTTCGTGCACGCATCGTCCATGCCGGTGCCGGCGCCATCACCGAAAGCGACGTGTCGCTGGCCGAGACTTCGGGTGCCGCGATCATCGGCTTCAACGTCCGCGCCAACGTCCAGGCACGTGCCGCTGCTGCGGCGGCTGGCATCGAGATCCGCTACTACTCGATCATCTACAACCTTGTGGATGACGTGAAGGCGGCTCTGTCGGGCCTGCTGTCGCCGGAACGTCGCGAGACCTTCATCGGCAATGCGCAGATCCTCGAAATCTTCGACATCACCAAGGTCGGCAAGATCGCCGGCTGCCGTGTCACCGAAGGCAAGGTCGAGCGTGGTGCGGGCGTGCGCCTGATCCGCGACAACGTCGTCATCCACGAAGGCACGCTGAAGACGCTGAAGCGCTTCAAGGACGAAGTTTCGGAAGTCCCCGGCGGCCAGGAGTGCGGCATGGCCTTCCAGAACTACGAGGACATGCGCGTCGGCGACGTCATCGAGTGCTTCCGCGTCGAGATGGTGACCCGGACACTCTGAGTTCGAGTGACTTGTCCATACCGGGCGGTGGTCGAAAGGCCGCCGCCCCAAGTCTATTGAGAATGCCCATATGAGACATGCGGCACGGTTCCATCCCGCGCCTCACGCTTTCAGGATTGAGAAAAATGCCCCGTCCAACCGCATCCAGCCCATCCCAGCGCATGCTGCGCGTCGCCGAACAGGTGCGCCATGCGCTATCCGAAACCCTGCAGCGCGGCGAGATCATCGATCCGCTGATCGAGAACACCGTGGTGTCGGTCTCGGAAGTGCGCATGTCGCCCGATTTGAAGGTCGCTACCGCTTTCGTCTCGCCGCTCGGCGCCAAAGATGCCGATGCGGTGGTCGAGGCGCTGAACAAGCATGCGAAATTCGTCCGTGGCCGTGTCTCCGGCGCGCTGCGGCAGATGAAGTTCATGCCGGAGTTCCGCTTCAAGCTCGACACCTCCTTCGACAATTTTGCCAGGATCAACGACCTCTTGAAATCGCCGGAAGTGGCGCGCGATCTGGGTCCTGAGGACCAGGAAAACGCAGACCAGGACAAAGACGACAACAAGGACACCGAATAGTGGCGCGTCGCGGCAAGAAGAAGGGCCGGCCGATCTCGGGCTGGCTGATCCTGGACAAGCCGGTCGGCATGGGCTCGACCGAAGCCGTCTCCAAGATCAAATGGCTGTTCCAGGCGGAAAAGGCCGGCCATGCAGGCACGCTCGACCCGCTGGCGTCCGGCATGCTGCCGATCGCGCTTGGCGAGGCGACCAAGACCGTGCCTTACGTGCAGGACGGCGCCAAAATCTATCGCTTCACCGTTGCCTGGGGACAGGAGCGTTCGACCGATGACCTCGAAGGTCCGGTGACGAAAGAATCCGACCTGCGTCCGTCGGAAGCCCAAGTGCTCGCCCTGCTGCCGAAATACACCGGCGTCATCATGCAGACGCCGCCGCAATTCTCGGCGATCAAGATCGCAGGCGAGCGCGCCTATGATCTGGCCCGCGACGGCGCGACGGTCGACATACCCGCGCGAGAGATCGAGATCGGCCGTCTGGACGTTGTCGAGCATGGCGCCGACCATACTGTTTTCGAGGTCGAGTGCGGCAAGGGCACCTATGTGCGCTCGCTGGCCCGCGACATGGGCCGCGACATCGGCTGCTTCGGTCACATCTCCGAATTGCGCCGGGTCGAGGTCGAGCCGTTCACCTCGGAAGACTTCGTCACCATCGCCGAACTGGAAGCCGCCCGTTTCGGTGTGGAGGAGGTCGACAGCTCGGACACGACAGAAGCCGCTGACAAGGCAGAGGCTGCCGACAAGGTGGAAGCGTCAATCGACTTCGACGCCATCGATGCGCTTCTGGTCGACACATCGGCTGCCCTCGATTGCCTGCCGCAGATCGCCATCAGCGATGACGCGGCAACCAAGATCCGCCTCGGCAACCCGGTCATCATCCGCGGCCGCGACGCACCGGTGGAAGCCGAAGAAGCCTGCGCCACGGCGCGCGGCAAGCTGGTCGCCATCGGTGCCATTGAGCAAGGCATGTTCAAGCCCAAGCGGGTCTTTGCCGGTTGATTCCTGTCGTCTGATGTCGAGGCGAGGACTCGCACGAGGGGAATATGGCAAAGGCTGAGACCGTGAAGACGCGGGCACCGGCGAAAACGCGGCGGCCGCCGGTCGGTGCGTCGCCCGGCACGCTGATCGCCGACCCGTCGGCGCGTCGCTCGGAACTGCGTTTGACGCTGATCTCGCCCGAAAAATTCAAGACTATCGAAAATGCCAGCATCGACGACCTCAACACCCATTGCGACAAATGGCCGGTCCTCTGGCTCGACTGCACCGGCCTCGCCAACATCCCGCTGATCGAGGAGATCGGCCGCATTTTCAGCCTGCATCCGCTGGCGCTGGAGGACGTCGTCAACACCGGCCAGCGGCCCAAGGTCGACTTCTTCGAGGACCATGCCTTCGTCGTTGTCAGGATGATCGACGATGTCACCTCGCACCGCTATGAGCAGATCGCCGTCTTCTTCGGCAGCAACTTCGTCGTTACCTTCCAGGAGCGGGAAGGCGATCCATTCGATCCGGTGCGCAAGCGTATCGAAAGTTCGGCGCCCAACCGGCTGCGCGCCCGCGGCGCCGACTATCTTGCCTATGCGCTGATCGATGCCATCGTCGACAGCTATTTTCCGCCGATCGAGGCCGCCGGTGACATGGTCGACAGCATCGAGGACCAGATGCTGCATTCGCCGCACAAACACCAGATGCGGCAGCTACATGAATTGCGGCGTGACGCCAACGTGCTGAAAGGCGTGCTGTGGCCGATGCGCGATGCGCTGGCGACGCTGATCCGCAACGATGTGCCCTATGTGAAGGCCGAGACCAAGATCTTCCTCAACGACACGCTCGACCATGCGCTCAGGCTGATCGAGCTGGTCGAGACCCAGCGCGATATGCTGACCGGCCTGATCGAGATGCACCTGTCGCTGAGCCAGGCGCGCACCAACGACGTTATCAGCTATCTCACCATCGTCTCGGTCATCTTCATGCCGCTCACCTTCCTGGTCGGCATCTGGGGCATGAATTTCGATCCGGAGTCTTCGCCCTGGAACATGCCGGAACTGAAGGCCTACTACGGCTATCCCTTGTCGCTGCTGTTCATGGCGCTTGTCGCGTTCGGGCTGATCGTCTTCTTCAAATGGAAGAAATGGCTTTGACAGGGATAAACCTGCCATTTTGCTCTGAAAAGCCGGCTTGTGAATTGGGCTGGTGTTTTCCGGGGAATTGCACTATATGCGCCGCAGCTTAGCGCTATGACGCTTTGCTTGCACCGGCCCCTGCTGGACGACATCCCGGCTGAGGGCGACCCGTTTCCTCAAACAGATAAGGAAAAACACGATGTCGATTACTGCCGAGCGCAAACAGGAATTGATGGGTGAATTCGCAACCGCCAAGGGCGATACCGGGTCTCCGGAAGTCCAGGTGGCCATCCTTTCCGAGCGCATCAAGAACCTGACCGACCATTTCAAGGACCACAAGAAGGATAACCATTCCCGCCGTGGTCTGCTTGCTCTCGTCTCCCAGCGCCGCAGCCTGCTTGATTATCTCAAGCGCAAGGACGACGCGCGCTACCAGACGCTGATCGAGAAGCTCGGTCTGCGTCGTTGACGAATTGACCGGCGGGCTTTCGAAGGAGAGCCCGCCGGTCGCGCATTCTGCCAGTCGTATCGACTGGCCAGACCCGGTTTCGATCGTGCAGAGGGCACTCGAAACCGCCCATGGACGGTCATGGGGCAGGATTGCAGGACGCTCGCGCGCGCACCGCGCCGAAATCACCCGAGCCTCCCGTTGTCTTGCCCGTGGCTGCCCGAGAAAGGAAGCCAGGGAAAGGGCATCTCCGCGCACCGTGAAACGGCGCGGCCCTTTCCTCATATTAAGGACAAGAGATGTTCAATCACCACAAAGTGGAAATCGAATGGGGCGGTCGTCCGCTCATCCTCGAAACCGGCAAGATCGCGCGCCAGGCTGATGGCGCGGTGCTCGCCACCTACGGCGAGACCAAGGTCCTCGCCACCGTCGTTTCGATGAAGGAGCCGAAGCCCGGCCTCGATTTCTTCCCGCTGACCGTCAACTACCAGGAAAAGACCTACGCCGCCGGCAAGATCCCGGGTGGCTATTTCAAGCGTGAAGGCCGTCCGAGCGAGAAGGAAACGCTGGTTTCCCGCCTCATCGACCGGCCGATCCGCCCGCTCTTCGCCTCCGGCTACAAGAACGACACCCAGATCGTCGTCACCGTCGTCCAGCATGATCTCGAGAACGATCCCGACATCCTGTCGATCGTTGCCACTTCGGCCGCCCTGACGCTCTCCGGCGTTCCCTTCATGGGCCCGGTCGGCGGCGCCCGCGTCGGCTACATCAACGGCGAATACGTTCTGAACCCGCATGTCGACGAGATGCAGGAATCCAAGCTCGACCTCGTTGTCGCCGGCACCGCCGACGCTGTGCTGATGGTTGAGTCCGAAGCCAAGGAATTGGGCGAAGAGCTGATGCTCGGCGCCGTCATGTTCGGCCACAAGGGCTTCCAGCCGGTCATCGACGCCATCATCAAGCTGGCCGAAGTCGCCGCCAAGGAGCCGCGCGACTTCACCGCGCCGGACTATTCCGCGCTTGAAGCCGAGATGCTGAAGATCGTCGGCGACGAACTCAGCAATGCCTACAAGAACGTCGACAAGCAGAAGCGTTACGCCGCCGTCGACGCCGTCAAGGCGAAGGTCAAGGCAGCGTTTGCCCCGGCCGAAGGCGAAGATGCCAAGTACACTTCCGAGCAGATCGGTTCGGTATTCAAGGAACTCCAGGCCAAGGTCGTGCGCTGGAACATCCTCGACACCGGTTCGCGCATCGATGGGCGTGACCTCAAGACGGTCCGCAAGATCGTCTCCGAAGTCGGCGTCCTGCCGCGCACCCACGGTTCGGCGCTGTTCACCCGCGGCGAGACCCAGGCGCTGGTCGTTGCCACGCTCGGCACCGGCGAGGATGAGCAGTATGTTGATTCGCTGACCGGCATGTACAAGGAGAAGTTCCTCCTTCACTACAACTTCCCTCCCTATTCCGTCGGCGAGACCGGCCGCATGGGTTCGCCGGGTCGCCGCGAAATCGGCCATGGCAAGCTCGCCTGGCGCGCCATTCGCCCGATGCTGCCGAGCGCCGACCAGTTCCCCTACACGCTGCGTGTCGTCTCGGAGATCACCGAGTCCAACGGTTCGTCGTCGATGGCCACCGTCTGCGGCACCTCGCTGGCGCTGATGGATGCCGGCGTGCCGCTGGCCAAGCCCGTCGCCGGTATCGCCATGGGCCTGATCAAGGAAGGCGAGCGTTTCGCCGTTCTATCCGACATCCTCGGTGACGAGGATCACCTCGGCGACATGGACTTCAAGGTCGCCGGCACCGCCAACGGCATCACCTCGCTGCAGATGGATATCAAGATCGAAGGCATCACCGAGGAGATCATGAAGATCGCGCTGGACCAGGCCAAGGATGGCCGCCAGCACATCCTCGGCGAGATGGCGCATGCTCTGACCGGCGCGCGTTCGGAACTGGGTGAGTTCGCACCGCGCATCGAAGTGATGCACATCCCGACCGACAAGATTCGTGACGTGATCGGCTCGGGCGGCAAGGTGATCCGCGAGATCGTCGAAAAGACCGGCGCCAAGATCAACATCGAGGACGACGGCACGGTCAAGATCGCTTCGTCCAATGCCAAGGAGATCGAGGCGGCGAAGAAGTGGATCCACACCATCGTCGCCGAGCCGGAAGTCGGCGAGATCTACGAAGGTACGGTCGTCAAGACCGCGGACTTCGGCGCTTTCGTCAACTTCTTCGGCCCGCGTGACGGCCTCGTCCACATCTCGCAGCTTGCCAACGACCGGGTCGCCAAGACCTCGGACGTGGTCAAGGAAGGCGACAAGGTCTGGGTCAAGCTGATGGGCTTCGACGAGCGCGGCAAGGTCCGCCTGTCGATGAAGGTCGTCGACCAGGCCACCGGCAAGGAACTCGCCCGCGACAAGAAGACCGAAGGCGAAGAAAACGCCGCCTGATTGGTCTGAGATCTTGAATCGAAACGGGCGCGGCTTATGTCGCGCCCGTTTTCATTTTCAGCCTGGGTTTCAAAGCGCTTAGACAAGTCGAGATCGAACAATGTCCGCCGAGCCGTTGAAGACGCTTTTCCATCCCTTCGAGGCGGAGGCTGTTCCTCTACCGGGCAAGGGCACGCGCGCCCTGTTTCTCGGCGCTGAGCCGGGTTTTCGCCTGCCTGAAGGCTTTGAGGCGACGCTTCACCTCGTGCAGGGCTTCCGGCCGCATTTTAGCGCGCTGCAGGCGTCTGGCTTCGTCGTCACCGCGCAAGTGGAAGGCGATGGCTTCGATATGGCACTTGTGCTTGCCGGCCGGCATCGCGGCCTGAACGAAGTGCGCATCGCGCAGGCGCTTGAGCGCGTGGCGCCGGGCGGCCTGGTCGTCATTGCCGGCGGCAAGGACGATGGCATTGCCAGCCTGCGCAAGCGCGTTGACGAGCTTGTGCCGCTTGAAGGCCATTTGCCCAAATATCACGGCATTGCCTTCTGGCTGCGACGTCCCGCCGATCTGGCCGCCGCGGAAGAATTGCGCGCTGCCAACCCCGCTCTGCAGGTTGAAGGCCGGTTTCACACCGCGCCCGGCATGTTCTCGTTCGACCGGATCGATACCGGATCGAAATTGCTGGTCGAGAACCTGCCCAATGACCTGCGTGGCAGCATTGCCGATCTCTGCGCCGGCTGGGGCTATGTGGCGGCCGAGATCGCCGCCCGCTCCCCCGGCGTTCAGGCGCTCGACCTCTATGAGGCCGATTTCGCCGCGCTTGAAGCCGCGAAGCTCAATCTGGCAGCGGTCAGCCAGTCGATCGCCAGGAATTTCTTCTGGATCGATCTGCTGAAGGAACCAGTCGAGAAGCGCTACGACGCGATTGCCATGAACCCGCCCTTTCACCGCAGCCGGGCGGCCGAGCCGGAGATCGGCGCCGGCATGATCCGAGCGGCGGCCAAGGCCTTGAAGCCGGGTGGGCGCCTGTTCATGGTCGCCAACCGTCAGCTTCCCTACGAGCCGATCTTGGCGGCTGTCTTTTCGAGCCATGCCGAACTCGCTCGTGACGGCATGTTCAAGGTGCTTTCCGCTCGTCGTTGAAGCATGATCCCGAAAGTGGATACCGGTTTCGGAAAAGATCATGCTCAAAAACAGATATCGCGTCGCACTCAATGCAGATTGGCAACGCGCCGGACCTCATCGGTGATATGCACGTCGCCGACCCTGATCTTGAGGGGGGCGGGCCTGCCATACAGGTAGCCTTGCACCACCTCGCAGCCGGCTGCCCTGAGCAGTGTCGCCTGGCTTTCGGTCTCGACGCCTTCGGCAATGATGCTGACGCCGAGCGCGCGCGAAAGCCCGACGATGGTCGAGACGACCGCACCGGAGCTGGAATCCGTGTCGAGGCGGCTGACGAAGGACCGGTCGATCTTCAGCTTGCCGAATGAGAAATCGATCAGGTAGCTCAAATTGGAATAGCCGGTGCCGAAATCATCGACGGCGACCGAAATGCCGATATCCGCAAGCTCCTTCAGGATGGCGGCGGCGCGGTCGCGATCCTGCATCATCGCCGTCTCGGTCACTTCCAGTTCCAGCCGTGACGGCTTGATGCCGGTGCTCGTCATGGTGTCGCGCACGATGCCGACGAAGTCCTTGGTCATGAACTGGACGGGCGAGATGTTGACGGCGACGAAGCAGTCGTCGGGCAGATGCCGGGCGTCGCTGCAGGCTTTGCGCAGCACCCATTCGCCGATCGGGCCGATCATGCCGGTTTCCTCGGCGATCGGAATGAACTCCATCGGCGGGATCATGCCGCGTTCCGGATGCCGCCAGCGGATTAGCGCTTCGTAGCCGACGATGCGGCCGGTCGGGAGATCGAGCTGCGGCTGGTAATGAAGGTCGAAGTCACCGCGCTCGAAGGCTGTATGCAGTTCGGATTCGATCCACTGGCGATGGTCGGCGACCCTGCCCATTTCGGCATGGAAGACGGACCAGTTGCCGACGCCGCTGGCGCGCGCGTTCTGCAGCGCCAGATTGGAGCGGCGCAGGATGAGGACGGGATCGACACCGTCCTTTGGCATCGCCACGATGCCGACCGACAGGCTGACCGATTGCAGGTGCGTACCGAGATCATAGGGCTCCATCATCTCGTCGATGAGCCTCTCTATGGTGCTTTCCAAGGACCCTGCGACTTGGTTGTCGGGGAGCAGGATCGCGAATTCACCGGCGCCGATGCGTCCGATCAGCGCGCGCGGCGGCACGCACATCTTCAAGCGCTTGGTGAAGGCGCGGATCAACTCGTCGCCCTGGCTGTAGCCGATGGCGTCATTGATCTGCTTGAAGCGGTCGATGTCGATATCGATGAGGAACATCGGCTCGCCGGTCCGGCTGGTCGCGCATGCCGCCTCGGCAATCTTGCCGACCATCGCCGGGCGTGCCACCAGGCCGGTCAGCTTGTCGAAATGGGTTTCCGTGAAGACGAAATCCGCCGATTCATCGACGCCCGCGAAGAAGGACATCGCGGCGACCGACGCCGCCAGTGCGCAAAGAGCGGCCATCACCGAGACCATCATGTCGGCGGAGATGCCGGCAAAGCCATCGCCGAGACCGAGCTTCAGGCCCCAGAGCCCGAGGACGAAACTGCCGAGACCCGAACTCGCTATGGTGAGCAGTCGGAACACCGGTGTTCGCTTCGGGTTGCTGACGGCGAGCATTGAAAGTTCCCCTGAGTACGGGGCTTTCTAGCGGATATCTCCTTAAAATGAGTTTCCGCGAATGAATCCAATTTTATTGGACCGAAAGTATTTCTTGAGCGGATCAATGCGACTGGCGCTGAAACGGGGTTTAGCCGCGCGCTTTAAGCTTCGTGTTTTCAGATGTCCGCCATTTCAAAACCGTCGCGCACCTTTGGCCGACAGGCGTTAGTCTCGCCCGCCGTCGGTCTGCTTCAATTCGTCGAGCGTCGGCATGGAAACGATGTGATAGCCGGAATCGACATAGTGGATTTCGCCGGTAACCCCGGAAGACAGATCCGACAACAGATAAAGCGCCGAACCACCGACCTCGTCGATGGTCACCGTGCGGCGCAGTGGCGAGTTTCGCTGCTGGTAGGAGAACATGTGGCGGGCGTCCGAAATGCCGGCGCCGGCGAGCGTGCGCACGGGCCCAGCCGATATGCCGTTTACCCTGATGCCGCGCGGACCGTAATCGTTGGCGAGGTAGCGCACGCTGGCCTCCAGTCCGGCCTTGGCGACGCCCATGACATTGTAGTTCGGCATGACGCGGACGGAGCCCGCATAGGTCAGCGTGATCATCGATCCGCCGTCCTTCATCAAGGTGGCCGCATGGCGGGCGACCTCGGTGAAGGAGTAGCAGGAGATCACCATGGTGCGGACGAAATTATCCCGGGTGGTGTCGGCGTAGAGGCCTTTCAACTCGTTCTTGTCGGAAAAGCCGATGGCGTGGACGATGAAATCCAGCCCGCCCCATTCGTTGCCCAGGGTCTCGAACGTGGCGGCGACCGAAGCGCTGTCCTCGACGTCGCACGGCACGACCAGCGAGGCGCCGAGCTTGTCGGCCAGCGGCTTGACCCGGCGTCCGAAGGCATCGCCCTGATAGGTGAAGGCGAGTTCCGCCCCGTGTTCGGACAATTTCCGGGCGATGCCCCAGGCGATCGAATGATCGTTGGCGACACCCATGACAAGCCCGCGCTTGCCCTTCATCAATCCGTCCATGGCCGGCAAATCCTTATGCGGAATAGCGCTGGAAAACGAGCGTGGCGTTGGTACCACCGAAGCCGAACGAATTGGACAAAACAGTGTCGATCCTGGCGTCGTCGATGCGCTTTCGCACGATCGGCATGCCCTCGAATTCGGGGTCGAGGGTCTCGATATGGGCGCTTTCGCCGATGAAACCGCCCTGCATCATCAGGATCGAGTAGATGGATTCCTGCACGCCGGCCGCGCCCAGCGAATGGCCGGTCAGCGACTTCGTCGAGGTGATGTACGGCATCTCTGGGCCGAACACCTCGCGGATGGCGCCCATTTCCTTGGAATCTCCCACCGGCGTCGAGGTGCCATGGGTGTTGATGTAGTCGACCGGCGTGGAAACCGTGGCCAGCGCCTGGCGCATGCAGCGGACCGCGCCCTCGCCTGAAGGAGCAACCATGTCGTAGCCATCCGACGTCGCGCCATAGCCGACGATCTCGGCATAGATCTTGGCGCCGCGCGCCTTGGCATGCTCAAGCTCTTCCAGCACCAGCACACCGGCGCCGCCGGCAATGACGAAGCCGTCGCGATTGACGTCATAGGCACGGGAGGCGGTCGATGCCTTGTCGTTGAATTTCGACGACATGGCGCCCATGGCGTCGAACAGGTCCGACATCGTCCAGTCGAGATCCTCGTGGCCGCCGGCGAAGACGATGTCCTGCTTGCCCCATTGGATCAATTCATAGCCATTGCCGATGCAATGCGCCGAGGTCGAACAGGCCGACGAGATCGAGTAGTTGACGCCGTGGATCTTGAACCATGTGGCAAGCGTCGCCGATGCGGTCGACGACATTGCCTTCGGCACCGCGAACGGACCGATGCGCTTGGGACTGCCGTTCTTCAGCGTCGTTTCGGCAGCTTCGACGATGGTGCGGGTGGATGGTCCGCCCGATCCCATGACGATGCCGGTGCGCTCATTGGTGATGTCGCTCTCGCCGAGGCCCGCATCCGCGATCGCCTGGTCCATGGCGACGTGGTTCCATGCAGCACCCTGGCTCAGGAAGCGCATCGCACGGCGATCGATCATCGCCGATGGATCGAGCGTCGGCGCTCCCCAGACCTGGCAGCGGAAGCCGTGTTCGGCGAAGGAATCCGAGAAGCTGATGCCTGATCTGGCGTCATGCAGCGAGGCTTGCACCTCGTTGGCATTGTTGCCGATCGACGACACGATGCCGAGGCCTGTGACTACGACACGTCTCATTCGCAACTCCTTCCAGGGATGCTGGCCAAAGGGGGCCGGCCAGGGGTGCCGGTCAGCCGACCGCCGACTGCTTGGACAGACCGACTTTCAAATCCGTTGCCGCGTATATGGGTTCGCCATCCGCCTTCAGCCAGCCATCGGCGATGCCGAGCACCAGCCGGCCCCGCATCACGCGCTTGAAGTCGATGCCATATTCGACCTTCTTCACCGAAGGCGTGACCATGCCCTTGAATTTCACTTCGCCGGTCGACAGCGCCATTCCCTTCCCGGGTTCGCCAAGCCAGCCAAGATAGAAGCCCGTCAGTTGCCACATGGCGTCGAGGCCGAGGCACCCCGGCATGATCGGATTGCCGATGAAATGGCAGGCAAAGAACCACAGGTCCGGCTTGATGTCGAACTCCGCGCGGATAAAACCCTTCTCGAAGGCGCCGCCGGTCTCGCTGATCTCGGTGATGCGGTCGAACATCAGCATTGGCGGATAGGGAAGCTGGGCGTTGCCCGGTCCGAACAGTTCGCCGCGGGCGCAGGCCAGCAATTCGTCGTACTCGTAGCTGGATTTACCCGCCATCAATCTCATCCCATATCGTTCCGGGCCATCGGGTGCCCTTGTCGTTGGTTTCCTAACACAATCTGTTTCAGGCCGGAAACCGGCGTTTGCGCTTAGCCTGCTCGTCTGCCTGGGTCAATGCGCGCTATTGATCGCATTCGGACGACAGAATATATGTCCTGAGAGGTCCGGTTTCGGCAGACGTTCATTTTTTTGCCATTCTGGGCGTGTCTTGGGGCGGAACTGTGGGGTTCGACGAGAAGATGGACCTGGACGGCCGGAAGGAAAATGTCGCTGTGGACAAGCGGGTCCGTGAAGCCGGGCTGAGGCCGACGCGTCAGCGCATTGCGCTGGCCGATCTGCTTTTCGCCAAGGGCGACCGGCATCTGTCGGCCGAGGAACTGCACGAGGAGGCGGTTGCCGCCGGCGTGCCGGTGTCGCTGGCCACCGTCTACAATGCCCTTCACCAGTTTACCCAGGCGGGACTTTTGCGCATCCTCGCCGTCGAAGGCGCGAAAACCTATTTCGACACCAACACCTCCGACCACCACCATTTCTACATCGAAGGCGAAAACCGTATATTCGACATCGACAGCGGTCCGGTGACGGTTGCCAACCTGCCGGAGCCTCCGGAAGGGATGGAGATCGCCAACGTCGACATCGTCGTGAGGCTGCGCCCCAAACGCCGCGAATGACTGGCGAGGCCAGAATCATCTGCCAAGCCAGAATTATCGGCCAGGGATGAAACCCCTCGATCTCGTAATCCGGCTCGAATGGGCGATCATGGCACTGGCTGCCGTCATTTTCTACGGTTCGACCGGCATCTCCTGGTGGCTCTTCGGATTGCTTATCCTGGCGCCTGACCTATCGATGTCGGGCTATCTGGCCGGTCCGCGCGTCGGTGCCCTTGCCTACAACGCCTTGCACATCCTGATCGTGCCCGTGCTGCTGCTGCTCGGAGGGCACATGTGGGGCAATGCGGCCGCGATGGCGGTTGCGCTGATATGGATCGCCCACATCGCCATCGACCGTGCGCTGGGCTACGGTCTGAAGCTGCCGACCGGCTTCCAGGACACCCATCTCGGTCGTATCGGGCATAAAGCCAGGACCGCGAAAGAGAATCAGTCCTTGACCCGTTCGCCGGGATAGGCGCCCCAGACGACCGACTGGGCAAGCCAGCCGGTGTGGCCGTCGAACGTCATTTCGCACCACTGGCCGTCGCAGGATTTGATCGTACCCATGACGCCAGGTTCGATCATCGCGACCACCCTTGCATCCTTGTCGGGGCTGTTGAGAAGATTGATCCGGGTGCCCTTGCCACGCTGCCATGGTGCGACGATTGCCGTGCGCCGGCCGGAAAGCAGCGACTGGTTGATCCAGCCTTCCGAACCATCGGCATCGCGCACGCGGCGCCATGTGTCGAATTCCTGGATGATCTCCATCGGCAGGCCGGCCTTCATATACATCCAGTCGACCGAGTAGTTGGCGCCGGGGCCGACGCGCGAGTTGACGCGGCCGGATTTCAGGCTGACGAATCGCGGCAGCGGCAGGCCGCTCGGCCCGAGCGTGACGACGCTCTGGGCAGGTGCAGCCGCACTCTGTGCCGCCGTAAGCGAAGAATAAAGCAGAGCGCCGAGAAATGCTGCACTGAGGGTCAGGCGAAGCGACGCGAAACCAGACACTTTCATTCCTTTCGGCGCTTGCCTCGGCGCCCCTTTTTCTTTGTCTTCGGCGGCACCGCTTGTTACATGGGTAATCGGCACCGCGACCGGCTTTCAGTTTCGCCGGTCTTGGTTAAAGAGGTCTCAACGAGATCGGGTTAGAGCAATTCCAGCAAACCTGTGAAGCGGTTTTGCGTTCGGTATTGCGGCAAATACTCGAGAGGGAAACAATGGCAGGCAAAAAAAGGCCTCTCGTCGTCATCACGCGCAAGCTGCCCGACCCGGTCGAGACCCGCATGCGCGAACTGTTCGACGCAAGGCTGAATGTCGAGGACCGGCCGATGACGCAGCCGGAACTGGTCGCGGCGGTCAAGGAAGCCGACGTTCTGGTGCCGACCATTACCGACAATATCGACGCGGCGCTGATCGCTCAGGCAGGCGACAACCTCAAGCTGATCGCCAATTTTGGCAACGGCGTCGACAAGATCGATGTCGCGGCTGCGGCCAAGAGGGGCATCACCGTCACCAACACGCCGAATGTCCTGACCGAAGACACCGCCGACATGACGATGGCGCTGATGCTGGCGGTGCCGCGGCGGCTCGCGGAAGGCGCCAATGTGCTCACCGGCGACAAGAAATGGGCCGGCTGGTCGCCGACCTGGATGCTGGGCCGGCGCATCTGGGGCAAGCGGCTCGGCATTGTCGGCATGGGGCGGATCGGCACGGCCGTAGCCAGGCGGGCCAAGGCCTTCGGACTGTCGATCCACTATCACAACCGCCACCGAGTGCTGCCGGCCGTGGAAGACGGGCTGGAGGCGACCTATTGGGAAAGCCTCGACCAGATGCTGGCCCGCATGGATATCATCTCGGTCAACTGTCCCTCGACGCCGGCAACCTTCCATCTGCTTTCGGCGCGGCGGCTGGCGCTGCTGCAGCCCACCGCCTATGTCGTCAACACCGCGCGCGGCGACATCATCGACGAGGAAGCACTGGTCAAGCTGATCCAGGACGGCAAGATCGCCGGCGCCGGCCTCGATGTCTACGAGCACGAGCCGGCCTTGAACGGCAAGCTGCTGAAGCTCGCGGCCAAGAACAAGGTCGTGCTTCTGCCGCATATGGGCTCGGCGACGCTCGAGGGCCGTATCGACATGGGTGAAAAGGTCATCATCAACATCCGCGCCTTCGTTGACGGCCACCGCCCACCAGACCGCGTGCTGCCGCTCAGGACCTGACGCTGTCGCGGTGCAATATCCGTGGCCCACAAACCGTAAGATAAGACTTACGGGAGAGCTTTGCGCATGGTGATCGAGGTCGGCCTGGCATAGCCGTCATGCGCCGTCCGTCCAGTTTCGCGAAAGCCGAGGCGAGCAAAGGCCGCATGGTTCGCGGTCAACTCGATCCGCGTCTGAAGCTCGATGGCGGCCTTGCCGCGGCCGCGGGCAAGGTCTTCGACCGCCTGCATCAGCCGCCGGCCGATGCCTTGTCCCTGGCAGTCCGGCGCCACGGCGAGCTTGCCGACATAGAACTCTGCCACCTTTTCAAGGGCAAAGACGCAGCCGACGATCCGATCGCCCCTGAGCGCCACGAAGCCGGTCTCCCGCCGCGCCTTGTCCCGCAGAGTGTCGGCGGTCAAAAGGTGGGCCGAGGAGGGCGGGTCGATGACGTCGTCCATCGAGGCGAAGGCACGCATGATCAATGCGAGCACATCGTCCCAACGATCGAAATCGGTCGGGATCCGCCTGATGGAGACTGCTTCGATCAGGTCCAAGAATTCAGCTTCTCTTGTAACGGATGGTGTCGAAGCGCGCCGCCAGCCCATCATAAAGCAGCAGCCGGCCGACCAGCGGTTCGCCCACGCCGGTGATCAGCTTGACCGCCTCCATGGCCTGCAGCGTGCCGATGACGCCGGTCAGCGCGCCAAGCACGCCGACTTCGGCGCAGGACGGCACCAGGCCCGGCGGTGGCGCTTCGGGAAACAGGTCACGATAGCCTGGGTTGGGCTTGCCGTCCTTGCCGTCTTCGAAGGGCTTCAGCACCGTGACCGAGCCGTCGAAGCGTCCGACTGCGGCATGCACCAGCGGTTTCCCAGCGCTCGCGCAGGCATCGGCCACGGCGTAGCGCGTTTCGAAATTATCGGAACCGTCGACGACGATGTCATAGCGGGCGACGAGGGCAGGCGCATTGTCCGTGGTCAGCCGGAACGTATGCGGTTCGACTGTGGTATTGGGATTGATGCGGGCGATTGCCGCCTTGGCGCTGTCGGTTTTCAGCAGGCCGACAGTGTCGGTGCCGTGAATGACCTGGCGCTGCAGGTTGGAGAGCGAAACGGTGTCGTCATCGACCACGCCGAGTGTGCCGACGCCGGCGGCGGCAAGATATTCAAGCACCGGGGCGCCCAGCCCGCCGGCGCCGATGACCAGCACCCGGGCCTGCTTCAGCCTCTGCTGTCCGGCGCCGCCGATTTCCGGCAGCACGATGTGGCGGGCATAGCGTTCGATCTCGTCTGCAGTCAGGGCGGCAGTGGTCATTGCCTGATCATACAGGCACGGAAAAACCTTGTCAGGGGTCTTCGGTTGGCCCAACCGTCCCATGGTCGACGGTCAGGAATTGCGCGCGGCCCTGGAGACTGGAAAACAGCGCAGCATCGGTTCCTGTCATGAACGCCTGGCAGTTCAGTTCCTCCAGGATGGAAAACAGCGCCGCGCGCCGCCCGCTGTCGAGATGCGCAGCGATCTCGTCGAGCAGCAGGATCGGCGTCATGCCCGACATTTCGCCGGTCAGCCTCGCGTGCGACAGCACGATGCCGACCAGCAGCGCCTTCTGCTCGCCGGTCGAGCAGAGCTCGGCCGGCATCGCCTTGGGGCGGTGCCGAACCACCAGGTCCGAACGGTGCGGGCCATCGAGCGTGCGCCCGGCGGCGCGATCGCGCTCGCGGCCCTCGGCAAGCGTCCGACGGAAGCGTTCCTCCACATCGACCGCCGGCGCCACGGCAATCTCGGCTTCCAGCTCGCCTGAAAGGCCGATATCGGCCTGCGGAAACGGTCCCGTGTCGGGCAGCCTGTCGATCATGGCGGCCAGCAGGCGCACCATCTCGGCGCGCGCCGCGGCAATCGCCACACCGGTTTCGGCCATCTGCGTCTCGATAGCGTCGAACCAGCGGTCGTCCCGAGAGCTTTCGGTAAGCAGTCGGTTACGACCGCGCATCGCCTTCTCGTAGTCGATCGCACGTTGCCCGTGGCCGGGATCGATCGCCAGCACCAGCCGGTCGAGGAAGCGCCGGCGATCCGCGGCCGGTCCGGTGAATAACGCGTCCATGGCTGGCGTCAGCCAAACCACGCGCAGCCATTCCAGCATGTCCTCGGCCGAACGCGCCGAAGCTCCGTTGATGCGTACCCGCCTGCCGCCTTCGCCGGCGGTGTCACCGCCGGAAATGCCTGTTCCGATCTCGACCTGGCCATCAGGTCCGTCGAGCCGGGCATGCAGCGCAAAGCCGCCGTCGCCGCCCTCGCGCGCGACATCGGCGTAGGGCGCGCGGCGCAAGCCACGTCCCGGTGTCAAAAAGGAGATCGCTTCGAGGAGATTGGTCTTGCCGGCGCCGTTGTCGCCGGAAAAAACCACGGCACCTGGCGCCAGATCGATCGTCAGCGCCGCATAGTTGCGGAAATTAGTAAGTGTTAGCTTACTTATATGGTTCTGTGCCGGCAACCGCTATCCGCCTATAGAAGTCGCCGTAAATATCGCGCTTGCCGCCGGTCCACAACAGGACCGAAGTGCTGACACCGCGCCGCTACACGCGCATCGGCATCAGCACATAGAGTGCGGTCTCGTCGGCCATGTCGTGGATCAGCGTCGGCGAACCGGCATCCGCCAGCATGAACTTGGCCTCCGTGCCGGTCAGCTGCGCGGCAACGTCGAGCAGGTACTTGGCGTTGAAGCCGATCTCGATCGGATCGGATGAATAGTCAGCGGACAGTTCTTCGGTGGCGCTGCCTGAATCCGGATTGTTGACCGCAAGCGTCACCTGACCCTCGCTGATCGACAGCTTCACCGCGCGACCGCGTTCGGAAGAGATGGTCGAGACACGATCGACGGCGGCGGCAAAGCTCTGGCGGTCGATGATCAGCTTCTTGTCGTTGCCTGTCGGAATGACCCGCTGATAATCGGGGAAGGTGCCGTCGATCAGCTTCGAGGTCAAAACCACGCTGCCGATGGTGAAGCGGATCTTGGTGTCCGACAGTTCGGTGGTCACCGCAACATCCGGATCGTCGACAAGCTTCTGCAGCTCGCTCACCGTCTTGCGCGGAATGATGATGCCCGGCATGCCCTCGGAACCCGCCGGCGCGTCGATCTCGGCGCGCGCCAGGCGGTGGCCGTCGGTCGCCACCGAGCGCAGCTTCAGCTTGCCGCCGACCTCATGCGTGTGCAGGTAGATGCCGTTCAGGTAATAGCGTGTCTCCTCGGTGGAGATGGCGAACTGGGTCTTCTCGATCAGGCCTTTCAGGGCAACCGAGTCGAGACGGAAGATATGTGAGAAGGATCCGGCCGAAAGCTCCGGGAAGTCGGATTGCGGCAGGCACTGAAGGCGGAAGCTCGAGCGGCCAGACGTCACCGTCATGGCGTTGCCGTCCTCGTCCGTCTTCAGCATCACCTCGGCGCCATCGGCGAGCTTGCGCACGATGTCGTAGAGCAGATGTGCCGGGACCGTCGTCGCCCCGCCGCGCTCCACCTTGGCGGGCGTCGCTTCGGTCACCTCGAGGTCGAGATCGGTCGCCTTCATTTCGAGGCTGGCGCCTTCGGCGCCGAGCAGCACGTTGGACAGGATCGGTATGGTGTTGCGCCGCTCGACCACACGGTGGACGTGGTTGAGCGACTTCAGGAGATTTGACCGTTCCAGGATAACACGCATGACGAAACAGGCTCGCTTGAATGAATGACGGGTCACCAGTGAGCGGCGTCCCGCGAAAGGTCTGAATAGGCTCAGAATCTGCGTAAACTGACAGGAAAAAACCAGCAAACGCAAGCCCGCGCCGCCGGTTCAGGCCGGCTACGCGGGCTTTCTGGGGATAACGCGCCCGAAGTCCGCGAGCCAGTGTCGAAAAACCGAAATCCAGATCGCTTCCAGGCGATGCCACGAGCCCGATGCAGGCCCGGCGCCGCACTGGCAAGCCATTGAATTCCGGCGTTGTTTCGGTTCGGCCCTTCCGGAGGGTCAGGCCTGATCGTTGATCAGCCGCCTCAGAAGCTCAAGTTCCTGCGCCAGCGTGTTGTCGTTGCCGGAAAGGTCCTCGATCTTGCGCACGGCATGCAGCACCGTGGTGTGATCGCGGCCACCGAAACGCCGTCCGATCTCGGGTAGCGAGCGCGGCGTCATCACCTTCGACAGGTACATGGCGACCTGCCGCGGCTTGACGATGGTGCGCGTGCGCCGGTTGGACAGCAATTCGGTCTTCGACACATTGTAGTGACGCGCCACGATGCGCTGGATGTCCTCGATACGGACACGCTTCGGCTCACCTGTGCGATAGATGTGGCCGAGGATTTCGTCGATCCGGTCGATGGTGATCTGCGGCTCGAAGGATTGACGGAACAAAAGCTGATTGAAGGCGCCTTCCAGCTCGCGTCCGCTGCCGGTCACGGTGCGGGCGACGTGATTGAGGATCTCCTCCGAAATGTCGAGGGATGCGTCGTCGCTCCTGGCCGTGGCAAGGCGCAATTTGAGCATGCCGAGGCGCATGGCGAAATCGGGCGCCGACATTTCAAGCGCGACACCGCCATTGAGGCGCGAACGGACCCGCGGTTCGAGCGATTCCAGTTCCGATGGTGGCCGGTCGGCGGCAACGACCACCTGCTTGGCGCTGTCGAGCAGCATGTTGATCAGGTGGCAGAATTCGTGCTGGATCGACTTGCCCTGCAGGAACTGCATGTCGTCGATGATGAGCAGGTCGATGTCGCGCAGCTGCTCCTTGAGCGTCAGAGCGTTGTTGTCGCGGATCGCGGTGGCAAAGCGCCACATGAAATACTCGGCCGTGAGATAGACGACGCGCGACTTGGGGTTCTGCTTCAGCGATTCCGCGGCGATGGCCTGCAGCAAATGGGTCTTGCCGAGCCCGACGGTTGCGTGAAGGAAGAGCGGATTGAAGCGCACCGCGCTCGATTGCGATTCCGCCACTGCCTTGGCGGCGGCGAAGGCCACCCGGTTCGACGGCCCCTCGATGAAAGAGCCGAACGTGTAGCGTGGATCAAGCGGTGACCCCAGAACGTTGTGGCGGAATTCGCTCTCGACGGGTGTGCCCGGACGCGGAGTCGATGCGCGCTCCACCCGGCTGGGGCTGACTGTGCCTGCGGCAAGCGCCGTCTGCGTCTGCCGTGTCACCTTGCTGCGTGCCGGCGTTACCTCTGGCTCGGCCTGGGCGCGTCCCTGACGGGTTGCCGTGCGCACGACGATGTCGATCTTGAGAAGATCGGGATCCTCCTGCTTCCACAGTTCGGAGATGAGGTCGAGATAGTGGCCGTTGATCCATGAGCGCAGGAAGGCGGTAGGCACCGAGATGCGGACAATGCCCTTGGAAGCCTCGGCGACTTTCATGCGGCCAAACCAGCTCGAATAGACTTCGGTTCCCAGGCGCGCCTTCAACTGGGTCTTGACCCGGTCGAATTTCTGTTCCGCGTCGCTGGACACCGCCATGTCGTTTGCTCCGATCAAAGTTCCAGGAAATGGGAGGTCGCCCGTAAGTTCCCTTTCGATGCCGCTCTGCATGATCTTTTCCATGTCCTTCCGTACCTGTTTTCCGCCGGGATGCGCCTCCTGCATCCGGTTCCGGCGACCTAAGTCTTTGCTACGATGTCCGCTGCCGCCGCCGGCAGGTGAACGTCGCCCATTATCCGTGGGAACCGGTGCCGGCCCATGGAAGCCAGTCCGCGTTGGGTATGTCAGGGCAATACAACACCGTCCGGCGAAAAGAGCGCCGGCGCGCCGTCTACCTGCCATGTCTAGTTACGCCAGTCCCCTACCGTATCGAAAAAGACAAACCAAAGCCGTCCGCGGACTTGATCCGCGTTGCAAATCCCGCCAATTTAACCTGGCCGATTCAGGCTTGGGTTAAGAGCCAGAGCCCGTCCCTTTCGATAGATCGACACTACCGAAATCGCTGTGGATAGGGCAAGGCCACGTCTAACGGATTTTTAAGGAATCTGGTTAGTGGAGGCGGGTTCGAGTGGCATGCCGCGACGGCACATTTTAACAAAGCCATTGTGATTCAAACCCTTTTCCGGCGAATATGAAAAACCGGGCGCTGACAGAAATATTCTGAAATAATTCGCTTGACAGCGACTTCTCCCCGATCGGGCCAGTCCGGTGTGGACAAGCTGTGGATCACCATCTGTAAGCGTTTGAAAAATATAAGCTATTTTTGACAGCCAAGAAACATTAGGCCGGCGCTTTTCAAGCGTGCCGATCAACAGCAGGCATGCATATGCCGGCAAACTATTCCCTATTGTGAAATCCGCATAAGACGCCGTTTCCGGACATTCTTTTTAAGTGCTTGCCGGCAAACGAAAAAACCCGGCACAAACGGCCGGGTTCGAAGAACGTCAGTCTAGGCAAGTAATGTCAGGCCGACAGTACCTTGACCCGCTGAGCCAGTCGCGACACCTTGCGGGACGCCGTGTTCTTGTGAATCACGCCCTTGGTTGCGGCGCGCATCAATTCCGGTTCCGCGATCTTGAAGGCAGCCTGTGCGGCAGCCTTGTCACCGGAGGCAAGCGCCTCTTCGACCTGGCGGATGTAGGTGCGGACGCGCGAGCGACGGTTCTTGTTGATCGCTGCGCGGCGGACGATCTTGCGCGTTGCCTTTTTGGCCGAGGATGTATTGGCCATGATGCCTCTCTTCTGATCTGGTCGGCGCATGCGGGATGCCGCAGGGCGCAAAAAACAAACGGGCTGCCACGGGGCCGCCTCGGTTGGTGCGGCTTATAGTTCAGCTTTTCCGGCGCGTCAACGCTGCCTGACCTTCTTTTTGGCGGCCAACAGCCATCTTCTTCGAAGCCAAGGGATTGGCGTCAGCGGTTGGTGAAATTCGGCTTCCGCTTCTCGGCAAAGGCCGCCATGCCTTCCTTCTGATCGTCCAGTGCAAACAGCGAGTGAAACAGCCGGCGCTCGAACCGCAATCCCTCGGCAAGCGTCGTCTCGAAGGCGCGGTTGACAGCTTCCTTTGCCATCATCACCGATGGCAGCGAGAAAGCGGCGATCTTGGCCGCGGCCTTCAGCGCCTCCTCGACAAGTTCGCCGGCAGGCACGACCCGCGACACCAGGCCAGAACGCTCGGCCTCGGCGGCATCCATCATCCGCCCGGTCAGGCACATGTCCATCGCCTTCGACTTGCCGACAAAGCGGGTCAGCCTTTGTGACCCGCCCATGCCTGGAATGACGCCGAGCGTGATCTCGGGCTGGCCGAACTTGGCCGTGTCGGCGGCGATGATGAAATCGCACATCATCGCCAGCTCGCAACCGCCGCCGAGTGCATAGCCCGCCACCGCCGCGATAATAGGCTTTCGCGCCCGCGTCAGTTCCTCCCAGCCGACGAAGAAGTCCTGGGCATAGGCGTCCGCATAGGAGATGGACTGCATCTCCTTGATATCGGCGCCCGCCGCGAAAGCTTTTTCGGAACCGGTGATGACCATGGCGCCGATACCGGGATCGGCGCTGAACCCGTTCACGGCTGCCACCACCTCGGTCAGGATCTGGGAGTTCAGCGCATTGAGCGCCTGCGGCCTGTTCAGCGTGACCAGCCCGACCTTGCCGTGCGTCTCGGTGATGATCGTCTCATAGCTCATGGCTGCTTCTCCTTGCTTACGCTCGTCTAGAGCGGTTCATCGTTTCACGGAAACGCAGAACCGCTCCATCTCCTTGTCTTGACCAATTTCGGACGGAAAACCGCCCCCGCTTTTGCTGGAATTGCTCTGACTCATCGCTGACATGTCCGGCAATAAAAGGTCGATCGGCCGCTCTGCACGACACGCTCGATGTGGCCGCCACAACTGGGCTTGGAGCAGGCCTCGCCTTCGCGGTCGTAGACGGCGAAGGCGTGTTGGAAATAGCCCAGCGACCCATCGGTCTGCATATAGTCCCGCAGTGAGGAACCGCCGGCTGCGATCGCATCCGATATCACCGAACGAATGGCTTGCGCGAGGTGTTCGCTTTGGGCCTGGGCTTTCTTTCCGGGCCTGGCGATCGTGCCCGCCTCGCGCAGCGGCGACAGGCCCGCACGCCACAACGCCTCCGACACATAGATATTGCCGAGCCCGGCGATCAGCCTCTGGTCGAGAAGCGCTGCCTTCAGCGGTGATCTCCGCCCCTTCATCAATGAGGAAAGCAGCGCACCGTCCAATGTGTTGCCCGTAGGCTCGACGCCAAGTCCAACCAGCATCGGATGAACGTCCGGCAGTCCTTCCGCAAACAACATGAAGCCGAAGCGGCGCGGATCATTGAAGATCACGCGCGATCGGGTACCGGCCGGAGACACGACATGGAAGACGACGTGGTCGTGATTGGAGCTCTTCGAGCGGTCGTGCCGGAAGATGCCGGGCATGTCGCTGCCATCGGCCGTCTCGATGCGGAATGAGCCCGACATGCCGAGATGGCAGATCAGCGCGGGGCCGCCTTCCAGGTCCATCGTCAGATACTTGGCCCGGCGGCCGAGTGCCGTGATCGTCTTGCCGGCCAGTCGCTGCGCGAATTTTTCGGGAAATGGAAAGCGCAGATCCGGTCGGCGCGCCTCGACGCGGGCGATGGTGGCGCCTTCCAGAACCGGCTGAAGTCCGCGCCGGACGGTTTCGACCTCCGGTAACTCAGGCATGACCGCCGATCGCCGCATAGAAAGAACTGCCGTAGCGTCCGGGCGCCAGCCCGAGATGCTCGGCCACGGTTTCACCGATGTCGGCGAATGTCGTTCTCAGTCCGATGTCGCCGCCCTTGAGACCCGGTCCAGTGCCGATCACCGGAACGCGCTCGCGCGTGTGATCGGTCCCGGCCCAGGTAGGGTCGTTGCCGTGGTCGGCCGTCAGGATGAGAAGATCGCCCTGCCGCAGCCTCGCAAATGCCTCCGGCAGCCGCAGGTCGAAGGCCTCGAGCGCTGCAGCATAGCCCGCGACATCGCGGCGGTGACCGAATTCGGTGTCGAAGTCGACGAAATTGGCGAAGACGAGGTCACCGTCGCCGGCATCATCCATCGCACCCAGCGCTTCGTCGAACATCGCCATGTTGCCTGCCGCCTTGCGCACTTGCGAAATTCCGCGATGGGCGAAGATGTCGCCGATCTTGCCGACGGCGATGACACGGCTGCCACGCGCCGTCAGCCGGTCGAGCAGGGTCGGTTCCGGCGGGGGCACGGCGTAGTCATGACGGTTGTATGTCCGCTCGAAAGTGGCGGTGGTTTCGCCGACGAACGGCCGCGCGATCACCCGTCCGATCCTGAGCGGGTCAACCAGCCTGCGCACCACCTGGCAGAATTCATAAAGCCGATCGAGGCCGAAATGGACTTCATGCGCGGCGATTTGCAGGACCGAGTCGACCGACGTGTAGCAGATCGGCTTGCCGGTCCGGATGTGTTCCTCGCCGAAGCGCTCGATGATTTCGGTGCCCGGCGCATGGCAATTGCCGAGAATGCCCGGCACCTTGCCTTCGCGGATCATCGCCTCGGTCAGTTCGGCCGGAAAGGCGGGAACCGTATCCGAGAAATAGCCCCAGTCGAGGCGCACCGGCAGGCCGGCGATCTCCCAATGGCCCGACGGCGTGTCCTTGCCGCTCGAAACCTCCTGTGCGGCGCCGTGAAAGGCAGTTGGGAGCACATCCGTCCCGCTGCTGGCAAAGCCCAGCCCCGTTGCGGTTTCGGCAGCCTTGCCAAGCCCGAGCGAGGCCATATGGGGGACAAACAGCGGTCCACTGCGAAGCCCTTCGCGATCCGCGCGGCCCTCTGCACAGGCTTCTGCGATGTGCGCGAATGTGTTGGCGCCGGCGTCGCCGTAGCGGTCGGCGTCGGCCGCTCCACCGATGCCGAAGGAGTCCAGAACGAAGAGGAAAGCGCGTGCCATCGAGTTGTTGCCAGTTTGACCGACCAGACATAGGGTTCCGCGACTTCATTGGCAATTCGGAAACCAAACGGCAACGGCTTGGCGTGATAGTCTGGTGCATGTCGCCCAAAAGTGCGCAGCGGTTTTGGGATAACGACATGCACAAACAGAGATGCATGTCGCCCAAAAGTGCGCAGCGGTTTTGGGATAACGACATGCACAAACAGAGATGCATGTCGCCCAAAAGTGCGCAGCGATTTTGGGATAACGACATGCACAAACAGAGATGCATGTCGCCCAAAAGTGCGCAGCGGTTTTGGGCTGCGACATGCACAAATGCTCCGGGCATGGGCATGAATCGAGGACAACAGACCGTGGTTCCTGTCATGAGGGTTGCGCTGAAGACTTATGCCGCTCTCATGCTGGCGCAGGTCGCGCTCTGGTCCAATCCGGCGCATGCCGACTGGCGCGACGATATCGGCACGTTTCGCATCGGCATCGTTGCCGAGCCAGGCGCCGGCAACTCCGTTCCGGGGTTGGCACTGTTGACCGACGCCTACACCAAGGCCTTGGGCATGAAGGTCGAGTTTGTCGTTGCCCGCAACTATGCCGCGCTGATCGAGGCGCAGGCCAATGCCCGCATCGAATATGCGATCTATTCGGCCACTGCATATGCGACGGCCTCGCAGCGCTGCTTATGTATCGAACCGCTTGTGGCTCCGGTCGATTCAGACGGCGCGATCGGCATCCGCTCGGTTCTGCTGACGCGGGACGGCAAGCTTCCCGACCTTGCGGCGATGGACAGCCATCGTATCGCCATGGCGCCTTCTGACAGCGTCGGCGGTTCTCTCTTGCCATTGGCGGCGTTGGCGGCGGAAGGCCGCAAGATCGCGGAAGATGCACCGTTTCTGGTCCATGCCGATTCGGCCGCGGCGGCCGAGACGATGCTGGTCGACGGCAAAGCCGATGGCCTGTTCGGCTGGGTGGCGGCCGCTACCGACGGCCCGCGAGAACCGTCGGGCACGCAGGCCAGGTTGGAGGCGGCAGGGGTCTCAGTGACGGCGCTTCGGATCGTATGGACGTCGGGCCTGTTGAGATACGGCCCGCATGCGGTCCGCAGCGATCTCGACCCCGAAGCCAAGCGCCGGCTTGCCGTGTTCCTCACCAACCTCAAGTCGACGACGCCCGATATCTACGATCTCCTGGAATCGAAACATTCCGGCGGCTTCGCTCGTGTGGCGCCAAAAGACTACGAGATGGCCGATGCTATCGTGCGCTTCGTTTCGGACCGTGGGCCGCAGCAGTAGCTGGAGCGGCCTGCGCACGCCTGGCTGCCTCTGTTCAACAGTCGCTGCAAGAGATCGCCACGCTTCTGCGGGGGCGCAGAAAATAGGTTTCGCCCATCTTTATCTGGTTGAAAGCAGAGGTCATTGTAAGCTCGATAACCGGCTTGTAGACGAGATTGCTTTCGACGCGAATGAGAAACGTGTTGGCGACCTTGAGCGACGCTGGGACTGTTGTCTCGGTGGTCGCGGCTGCGCCAGGGCTGGCGACGCCGGCTACCAATTTGCGTGACCACACCACCAGTGCCTGCGTCGCATCGGCCGAGACCTGGATTGCCGTGATGGTGATGGTCGGGTTTGAGCGGTTGTAGGGCTGAAGGGTGACGCTGCCTATCTGCATGATGGCGTCGACATCCGCCTTGAGGACGCTTGTCTGCTGAGTGACGAGATCGGCCACCATGCTGCCGATGCGACTGACCTTCTTGCTGGTCTCGATGGCTTGCGACGCTTCCATTGTGAGGAAATACATGATCAGCAGAATTGGCATGATCAAAGCGAATTCGACCGCCGCGATGCCGCGGCGATCGGACCAGAACAGACTTGCTTTCCGCCAAACTCCCGTAATCATAAGATGTGCCCCCGCACGCATCATGCCCATTGCCCTTTTCTTATACTGCTCGTGCATTCCGCTCAGTTGTCGAACGGTTCGTTCTGCCAGGTCACCGATGCGAAGTGCAGCGTCTTGTTGCCGCCCATCGATTTGGCCAGCAGGTCGGTCATGATCGGCCATTTGTAAAAGACCCGCAGCATGTTCCTCGACTCCGCCGCACCCGCTGTCACTGAAAACGACTGGGTTGCGGTGCCTTTCGTCAATACGATATCGCCGTTCTGGATCTTGAAGCCGGCCGTGGCCGCATCGGCGAACGATGTATATTGGCGAAGATCCACCAGCAGTTGATTGGGACAATCCTGGGAAACGATGATCTGCAGTTTTGTGCAGATCATGTCCCGCAAGTTGGTTCCGGCGACGTCAACCGCCCTCAACTGGCCGGTGCGAAGCTTGCGCGCGACATCGTCGGTGATGTTGGCCATCACTTCCTGCGCGGCAAACGAGATGCAGCTTTCCAGAATGGCGAAGACAAGCAGCGCGAAGGGGACTGAAAGGATCGCGAATTCGATTGCCGTGGCGCCGCGCCGGTCACGAAGGAAGCGAACGAAAAACCTTCGGCGTCCCGCTCTGTGGTCGCCTGCGCAGCCGAATTCCGTGCTCATGTCCAATCCTGCCGATCTCTATGCGGTCTCGGAAGGAGCATTAGCGCAAACCAATTGAGGTCCGGTTTGGATGATCGTTAAAGTCGGCGCAGGCCTCTTAACCAGCCGATAACCGGAACGGCAGCCGGTCACGCCACCTATCGGCTGACGCTCATCTCCGCTTCGGAAGACTTCTCCGCTTCGCTCTTGTAGGAGCTTTCGCAATAGGGCGTGCAGGACATCGTCTGGATTTCGGCACGCCGATAGATGCGCACCGACGAAGCGGCCTGCCGCACGACGGTAACCTGCTCGTCGACGATGGGACTGCCGTCGGTATCGAGTACGACCAGATTGGTGACGCCGAAGCCTTTGCCGGTGAGCACGATCGTCGAAGCGTCCTGTACCGAAGCGTCGGCGATTGCCGGGTTGCCGACCACGATGGTGTCTGCGGGACGCGACAATTTGACGATCTTGGCCTGGTTCATCGTGACCTCGATGCCGGCGCCGGCCATGGCGGGAGCGACGAAGCTCGAGACGGCAAGAAGCGCGGCAATCAGGATTGACGATCTCGGCTGGGCCATTGAGGCGCTCCACGCAGGCGGACTGATCAACGGAACATGAACGAGATTGGTGAACCAACGGTTAAGCATACGATGTTGCCAATCGTGCGAATGGCCGGCAAGGGCGCCCGCGAGGCGCGGTCCGGTCGGGGCGCAAGCCTGCCAAACCCGGGACTGGAAGGCGCGGCGGTACTTTAGCCCGAAGTTAACCACGCAATATGTTCCAACCGGGAAAGGAATCGGTAAGGCTGTTTCTTAAGCCGATCGAAAGAGCTTCTCCTTAGATTGGCAGTATCCGATCAACCATCACAGAAGTTGACGGAAGTGCTGTAACACGTGGAGTAGGAGCTCTCGAATGTCTAATCTCATCGCACGTTTTGTGAAGGACGAATCCGGCGCGACCGCTATCGAATATGGTCTGATCGCCGCTCTCATCGCGCTCGCCATCATCACTGGCGCCGGCACGCTCGGTAATGCCCTCAACGGCAAGTTCACCAACATCGCCAGCACCCTGAACTCCGCGCCGAGCGGCAGCTGATCGGCTTATCGCCGAGCACTTAGATTGCGTTTCTGGAAAAGGGCCGCCGCGTGGCGGCCCTTTTTCTATGCCGCAGTCAATATAGGTCGTCTTTTCGCTCCTGGCCTCATCAATCGTTAATCGAACATACTTAGATTGAGCCCTGTGGAATCGGACAATAGGCATAGCGCCAATGCTTGAAGCCCTGATCTTGGTCGTTTTTCCGTTCTGCATGCTGTTTGCCGCGATCTCCGACATGCTGTCGATGACGATCGCCAATCGCGTGCCGGTGCTGCTTGTCGCCGTTTTTGCGCTGGTCGCGCCCCTGACAGGCATGGACTGGGCGGCCTATGGCGGACATTTCGCCGCCGGCGCCCTGGTCCTGGCCGTGACGTTCGGCCTGTTTGCGATGGGCGGCATGGGCGGCGGCGACGCCAAGCTTCTGGCCGCCACCGCGATGTGGATGGGCCTCAATGTCAATCTCGTGGAGTATCTTGTCGCCTCGACTATCATCGGCGGCCTGCTGACGCTGGCGATCATCCTCTACCGGAAGTCGCTGCTTGCGGCCGTTACCGGCCAAAATCCGTTTCTGCGCCATTTCGCCGATGAGGCAAAAGGTGTTCCCTACGGTGTCGCGCTCGGCCTTGGCGGCTTGCTGACCTATCCGGATTCGCCATTGATGGCATGGGCGCTTGCCAGGTTGGCGGCCTGAGCGCGATTTTATTTTTTTGTCTGTAAGCATTGCCGAAACCCCGTTCTCAACAGGGCTGGCCCGGCCATTTTGGCCGGTCAGGCCACATTCCGGTTAATTTATGTAAACCTTAAATTAATCACGATCGTAAGCATTACATTAACCTTGTTTTGACGATTGCCGCTGCAAAGTCCGGCTTGGCTACGTGGTTTGCCAGGGGCAAGGGTTCGAACAAATGCCAGCATCGCGATTGATAATTCTGAGCGTGGCGGTGGCTGCGGCGGGTGGCGCTGGCTATGTCGCGAAGAACATGGTGGCACCGCCGCCCCAGATCGTCGTCGATTCCGGCCCCCAGGCCCCGGCGGTGGCACTCCAGGATGTGCTTGTGCTTTCAGGCGACGTTCCGATGGGCAGCCCGATCCAAAACAGCATCGCCTGGCAATCCTGGCCCGCCGACGGCGTCAACGCGAATTTCATCACCCGCACCGCCGAGCCCGAGGCGCTGGACAAGCTGAAGAGTTCCGTTGCCCGTGTGGCGATGTATGCCGGAGAACCGCTGCGGCGGTCCAAGCTGATCGGCGAGGGCCAGAGCTTCATGTCGTCGATCCTGCCTTCCGGCATGCGGGCGGTCGCCACGGCCATCTCGGCCGATACGTCGGCCGGCGGCTTCATTCTTCCCAATGATTTCGTCGACGTCATCATGACCCGCAGGGCCGATGCCGCCAGCGGCGCCGCCGGCTTCAACACCGAGACCATCCTCAAGAACATCCGCGTCCTGGCCATCGACCAGACCATTCAGGAGGACGAGGAAGGCAAGAAGACCAGGGTGGGCCAGACTGCCACGTTGGAACTGACGCCCAAGCAGGCGGAGATCATCACCGTCGCCCAGCAGATGGCGGATCGCCTGACCCTGGCGTTGCGGGCGGTCGCGGACACGCAGGAAAAAAATCTGGGTGAGGCCGACTATCTCGTTTCCGGCAATGGCCGCAGGGGAACGGTGAGGCTGATCAAGTCGGGCGAAGTTTCCGAAGTGGGGGCAAGGAAATGAAGCTAAGCGGTAAACTGCCGGCAATTGTAGCCGCGGCATTCGGCCTGCTGCTCGTCGGAACGAATGTGCAAGGCAGCGTCGTCGAGGCAAAGAACGCGCAGGTCACGGCATCGACGGCCACCCAGCGCGTCAAGCTAGGCCTCAACAAGTCGGTGGTCATCGACCTGCCGAGCGATGCCTACGACATTCTCGTCGCCAACCCGGCGGTTGCCGATGCGGTGACCCGCACCGCGCGGCGCATCTATCTGTTCGGCAAGGCGGTCGGCGAGACGAACATATTTGTCTTCGGCCCCAATGGCGAGCAGATCGTCAGTCTGGACCTTGCCGTCGAACGCGACGTTGCCGGCCTTGAGGATTATATCAGGCGCTTCCTGCCGACGTCGGCCGTCAAGGTGGAACTGCTAAACGATAACGTCGTTCTCACAGGAACCGTGGACACCCCGCTGGATGCCAAGCGTGCCGAACAGTTGGCGAACATGTTCGTGTCGGGTGGTGAGGCAACGACGGGACAATATTCGCAGACCGCGGCCGGCGGTTCGGCCCAGAGCGGTGTCGACATCAACAATCCGGACCAGGAGCGCCGCACCAGCCAGATCGTCAACCTGATCCAGATCATTGGCGATGACCAGGTGACGCTGAAGGTGACGGTCGCCGAAGTCAGCCGCTCGGTGATGAAGCAGCTCGGCGTCAACATGGTTGGCAGCGGCGGCAGCAACGGCATTAGTTACGGCGCAATCAGCGACAACTTCACGGGTCTCGGCAAACAGCTGTCGAATTCCGGCTTTCAAATCGGCGCTTCAGGACTGCAGGCTTATGTAAACGCCATGGAGCAGTCCGGGGTGATGAAGACCTTGGCCGAGCCGACCTTGACGGCTGTGTCGGGCGAGAAGGCAACCTTCAAAGTGGGCGGTGAATACAATATGGTCACGGGTGTCTCGGCAAATGTATCGCAAGACAACCAGACCGGCCTGAAGACCTACAGCGTCGAAAAGATCGAGTACGGCATCGGCCTGGAATTCCAGCCGGTTGTGTTGTCTCCCGGCCGCATAAGTTTGAAAGTCAGGACGTCGGTTTCCGAGCCGACAACCGAGGGATCCGTATCGTTCTCCTCAGGCGTGACGAGTCCCGGAATGAATGCCCTGTCGCTGCGCAAGCGCCTTGCCGACACAACGGTGGAATTGCCATCCGGTGGCTCCATGATGATCGCCGGCCTGGTTCGCGACGACGTCAGGCAAGCCGTCAACGGATTGCCTGGACTGACAAAGATCCCGGTGCTTGGCGCGCTCTTCCGTAGCAGGGATTTCGTGCGAAACGAGACCGAGCTCGTCATCATCATCACGCCCTATCTGGTGAAGCCGGTGGCGCGCAACGACCTTGCCAAGCCGGACGACAATTTCAACGCCGCCAGCGATGGCGCCGGCATGTTCCTTGGCCGCGTCAATCGCGTCTACGGCACCATGCAGACCGACAAGCCCAATGGCCGCTACCACGGCGTTGTCGGCTTCATCTACAAGTAAGCGGGGAAGCGGACATGTCTCAGTCAGCATTGAAGGCAAGCACCATCGCCGCAACGACCCGTCTCGGCCGTTCACGGGTCTGCCGGCGAGCCGTTCCTGTCCTGGCGGTTGCGGTGGCGGCGCTGCTGGCCGGCTGCGCCCAGCGCGACAGCATCACGGTCGGCGCCATCCCGGACGATTACCGCACCAACCATCCGATCGTCATCGCCGAGAAGAACCAGAAGATCGACCTGCCTGTCGGCGCCGGTGACCGCGGCATGACCGGCTCCCAGCGCGATACGCTTCTTGGCTTCCTGGATGGCTATGACAGAAGTGCCGCCCCGACGCTGACGATCCAGGTCCCGAGCGGATCGGCCAACGAGGTCGCGGCGACCACGGCGGCCCGCGATTTCGCCCGGCTGGCGGTTGCCAGCGGCATCAAGCGCAACCGGATTGTCGTGACTTCCTATCAGTCCGCTTCCGCCGAAGCCTCGGCCCCGATTCGCGTTGCTTATATCTCGGTGAAAGCCCAGACCGACAAATGCGGACGCTGGCCAGCCGACCTCGTCGACACGTCGGAAAACAAGCACTATGCCGATTTCGGTTGCTCTTATCAGAACAATCTTGCCGCCCAGATGGCTAACCCATCTGACCTGCTCGGCCCGCGTAAATCTGCCAATATTGATCCGGCAAATCGTAGCCAAGCCATCGATGTTTACCAAAAGAGAGGTATCTCGGACGAGTTCCTCGGCAATTCGGAAGTGACGTACTGAGCCGCCAGTCTCGGATAGAACAGGCCACGGGAAAGAGCATGACGATGAGCAACCTTGCCTACGACGCCCCGGTGGACGGCAGCGATACCTCGCAGCAGGACATCGCCGCGATGCAGGCGTTGCGGCCGATCCCGCGCATCTCGATCCAGGCATTCTGCGAGACCGAGGGTGTTGCCAACCCGGTCGAGCGCGCCGGCGAGGACCGTCGCATGACGAAGGCGCATCTCAAGGTCCACATGGGCGGTGTTCCCACTGCCATCGAATTCTACCAATCGGCGCCGACGCCCAATCTGATCCTGCTGGAATCGCGCAGCGAGCCCAAGCAATTGCTGGAACAACTCGCCCAGCTTTCGGAATATTGCGATCCGACGTCGAAGGTGGTGGTGATCGGCCACTACAATGATGTCGGCCTCTACCGGGAACTCATCCGCAACGGCATTTCCGAATATGTGATCGCTCCGGTCTCGATGGCCGACATCGTCAGCGTGGTGTCGTCGATTTTCATCGATCCGGAAGCCGAGCCGCTCGGCCGCTCGATCGCCTTCGTCGGCGCCAAGGGCGGTGTCGGCTCCTCGACGATCGCCCACAATGTGGCTTGGGCGATGTCCTCCCTGTTCAAATCCGAAGTGGTCGTCGCTGATCTCGATCTGGCTTTCGGCACCGCCAACATCAATTTCGACCAGGATCCGGCGCAAGGCATCGCCGAGGCGGTGTTTTCACCGGAACGCATCGATGAAGTCTATCTCGACCGGCTGCTGACCCAGTGCGCCGAGCATCTGTCGCTGCTGGCGGCGCCTTCGACGCTCGAACGGGTCTATGATTTCGATCCCGAGGCCTTCGCGCAGCTCATCGACACCGCCCAGCGCAGCGTGCCGCTTCTGGTGCTCGACGTCCCCCATGCCTGGACGGGCTGGACCAAGAACACACTGGTCAAGGCCGACGAGGTCGTCATCACCGCGACACCGGAACTTGCCAATCTGCGCAACACCAAGAACCTCATCGACATGCTCAAGCGGCTTCGTCCCAATGATCCGCCGCCCAAGCTGATCATCAACCAGGCCGGCGTCCCGAAGCGCCCGGAGATTTCGCCGTCCGATTTCGCCGAGCCGCTCGGTCTGTCGCCAATGTCGGTCATTGCTTTTGATCCGTTGCTGTTCGGCAATGCCGCCAACAATGGACGCATGCTTGGCGAAATGGATGCCAAGAACCCGGTCGTCGCGATGATCAACGAAATGGCGCATGTGCTGACCGGGCGCAGCGAAATCAAGATCAGGAAGAAGGCCGGGCTCGGCAGCCTGCTCGGCAAGCTCTCGCGCAACAAGAAGTGACGCTTCAGCAGTGGAATCGGTAGTCGATCATGTTTGGTAAAAGAGGCAGCGACGACGGCAACCGGTTCACGCCGGAATTTCGCCAGCCAGCACCGGCGCCTGTTGCGCCGGCGGCTGCAGGTTCCGTGGACACGGCGGTTCTGACACGGCCCGCGGCGCCAAGCGCGCCTGTCGCGCCGCCGGCGCGCCGTGCGGTCGAGGCACCGCCATTGGCGCCTGAGCCGAAGCGGGCACAGCGCGAAAAAAGCGAAACCTATTACGATACCAAGAGCCAGGTCTTCTCCGCACTCATCGACACCATAGATCTGTCGCAGCTTTCCAAGCTTGATCCTGAAAGTGCGCGCGAGGAAATCCGCGATATCGTCAACGACATCATCGCGATCAAGAACTTCGCAATGACGATCGCCGAGCAGGAAGAGCTGCTCGAGGACATCTGCAACGACGTGCTCGGCTATGGGCCGCTCGAGCCGCTGCTCGCCCGCGACGACATCGCCGACATCATGGTCAACGGCTCCAGGAACGTCTACATCGAGGTCAACGGCAAGGTCGAACAGACCGGCATCCGCTTTCGTGACAACCAGCAGCTCCTCAACATCTGCCAACGCATCGTCAGCCAGGTTGGCCGCCGCGTCGACGAATCCAGCCCGATCTGCGACGCGCGCCTCCCCGATGGCTCGCGCGTCAACGTCATCGCGCCGCCGCTCTCCATCGACGGCGCCACGCTCACCATCCGCAAATTCAAGAAGGACAAGCTGACGCTCGACCAACTTGTCAAGTTCGGCGCCATCTCGCCGCAGGGCGCCGAAGTTCTCAAGATCATCAGCCGTGTTCGCTGCAACATCGTGATCTCGGGCGGTACCGGTTCGGGCAAGACCACGCTGCTCAATTGCCTGACCAACTATATCGACCGCGAGGAGCGCGTCATCACCTGCGAAGACTCGGCCGAGCTGCAATTGCAGCAGCCGCATGTGGTGCGCCTCGAAACCCGCCCGCCCAATCTGGAGGGCGAGGGTGAGGTGACGATGCGCGACCTGGTCAAGAACTGCCTGCGCATGCGGCCCGAGCGCATCATCGTCGGCGAAGTGCGCGGACCCGAAGTGTTCGATCTTCTGCAGGCGATGAACACCGGCCATGACGGCTCGATGGGAACGATCCACTCGAACAGCCCGCGCGAATGCCTGAACCGCATTGAATCCATGATTGCCATGGGTGGTTATTCGCTGCCGCAGAAGACAGTGCGCGAAATCGTCGTCGGCTCCATCGACGTGATCATCCAGGCAGCGCGCCTGCGCGACGGATCGCGCCGCATCACCCACATCACCGAGGTGATCGGGATGGAAGGCGACGTTATCATCACGCAGGATATCGTCCTCTACAACATCAAGGGTGAGGACGCCAACGGCCGGCTGTTGGGTGAGCACGTATCGACCGGCATCGGCCGTCCGCATTTCTGGGAGCGTGCACGCTATTACGGCGAGGAGCAGCGTCTCGCCATTGCGCTCGAGGCGATGGAGAAACGCGCTGACTGACGTCTGCTGGGGTGTAAGGGTTCGGGCCAATGTTTGGAATTGACGGCACAGTACTGGCGTTTGTCGTGCTCGCCGGCTTCAGCGCCGGCGCCGTCGCTTATGCATTTCTGTTCACCCGGATCAGCAACGAGAAACAGGTCGGCAAGCGGCTCGAAACAATCAGGACCGCCGAGACGGATCGCTCCGTCGTCAAGGCCTCGCGCGACCGCGTGGCGGAAGCCGCCAAGCGGCGCAAATCGGTTCAGGATTCTCTCAACGAACTCGACGCCAAGCAGAAAACCAAGGACAGCCGCGTCAAGAAGCCGCCGCTGAAAGCCCAGCTTCGTCAGGCCGGCCTCAAGACCACCATCGAGCGTTTCTATATATATTCCGCAATATGCGGCATCGTTTTGACGATGGCCGCTTTCGTGGCCGGAGCCCCGCTGATCGCCTTGCCGGGCGTGCTGCTGGCCGGGGGGCTGGGCCTGCCGCGCTGGTTCGTCACGTTTCGCCGCGCCCGCCGGGTCAAGGCATTCCTCAACGAATTTCCAAACGCGCTCGACATCATCGTGCGCGCGGTCAAATCCGGCCTGCCGCTGAACGATGCCGTGCGCCTGATCGCCAACGAATCGCCCGAACCCGTGAAGACCGAGTTTCGCCGCATCGTCGATTCACAGCAGATGGGCCTCTCTATCCCCGACGCGACCTTGCGCATGCCCGAAACCATGCCTTGCACCGAGGCAAGCTTCTTCGGCATCGTTATCCAGATTCAATCGCAAGCCGGCGGCAATCTCTCCGAGGCGCTGGGCAATCTTTCGCGCGTGCTTCGCGATCGCAAGAAGATGAAAGCCAAGGTCGCGGCGCTGTCGATGGAAGCGAAGGCATCCGCCGCGATCATCGGTGCGCTGCCCTTCATCGTCGCCTTTCTCGTCTACCTGTCGAGCCCGGCCTACCTGATGCCGCTGTTCAACACCAGCGTCGGAAACCTGATCCTTGGTTGCTCTGCGGTCTGGATGTCGATCGGCATCCTGGTGATGCGCAAGATGATGAACTTCGAAGTCTAGGATGCTGGCATGACCGAGCAAGTCATCAAGACCCTGACGGATCCGAGCTTCCTGATCGCGATGCTGGTCGCGATAGCGGTGTTTGCGACCGTCTTCACCTTGCTGCCGGCGTTTGGCGGAAACCAGCTCAAGTCACGCATGAAATCCGTTGCGCTGGAGCGCGACGAACTGCGTGCGCAACAGCGCGCCCGGCTTGCGGTCGAGGCCGACCGCCGTCGCAAGGGCTTGCGTGAGGAACAGTCGATCGGCATGCGCAACATCGTCGACCGGCTGGATCTGAGACGCGCGCTCGCCGATGAAGGCACCTTGCAGAAACTCAAGGTGGCCGGTTTTCGTGGACAGAATCCGCTGACGCGGTTTCTTTTCTTTCGTCTCGTGCTTCCTTTTGTCGGTTTCGCGCTGGCCGCAATCTACATCTTCGTGCTCGGAGGACTGCCCGACAAGCCATTGGTCATCAGGCTGTTCGTCTGCATCCTCGTTGCTTACGGCGGCTTCTACGCGCCGGTCATCTACGTCAACAACCGCGCCACCAAGCGCAAGCAGTCGATCCAGATGGCATGGCCGGATGGGCTCGATCTGATGCTGATCTGCGTCGAATCGGGCATGTCGGTGGAAGCAGCATTGCGCAAGGTCGCCGACGAGATCGGCGCGCAATCGGTGGCGCTGGCGGAAGAGTTCATCCTCACCAATGCCGAGCTTTCCTATCTGCCGGAGCGCAAGCAGGCCTACGAGAACCTGGCAAGCCGCACCGGCCTGGATTCGGTCAAGTCGGTGTCGCAGGCGCTCGTCCAGGCCGAGCGTTACGGCACGCCGGTGGCGCATGCACTGCGCGTGCTTGCCGCCGAAAGCCGCGACATGCGCATGAATGCGGCCGAGAAGAAGGCGGCCGCCCTGCCGCCAAAACTTACCGTGCCGATGATCCTATTTTTCCTGCCGGTGCTTTTCGCCATCATCCTGGGTCCCGCCGGCATTCAGGTCAGCCAACGCGGTATCTTCGGCGATCATGCGGCGCCGGCAACAAACGCCCAGTAGCGGCAAGGCAAATTCCTGCAGTACACTTCAAACGAAGAGGCCGCGCTGCATGCAGCGCGGCCTCTTCGTTGGGGCATCGGAATTGTGGTCTCAGTTGGTTGCGGATTTCGGCTTGTCCTGGTCCTTGAGCTGGCTCCAGGCGTTCTGTTGGGCCAGCATCTGCCTGAGATAGGCGACATTTGCCTGCGCCTGTTCGGGCGACAGTTCCTGTGAGGCGATCTTCTCGGCCTCGTCGAACCGGCCTTGCAGGCCGACGACCAGCGCCAGGTTCTGGCGGACCCGGCTGTCCGCATTCGGCTGTTGCGCGGCCGAGCGCATATAGGTTTCGGCGGTGCGCAGATCACCTTCCAGCACATACGACATGCCAAGATTGGAGAGCACGGAAGGCTCGTTCGGCTTGAGGTCGAGCGCCTTGCGGTAAAGCTGGCGCGCATCGTCCTTCTGGCCGGTCTGGTCGAGAATGGCCGCTTCCGCCGACACCAGCCTCCAGTCGGGATATTCCGGTGTCTGAGCGCGGCGCACGGCGTCGAGCGCCGCCTCGAACTGGCCATTGGCGGCCAGCGCCTTGCCATAGGAGGCGAGCACGTCACGATCCTTGGGCAAAGCGATGGCGAGTTTGCGCATCACGGCCAGCGACTGGTCGGCATCGCCATCCATCTGCAACGCCGCCGCATAGTTCGTCGCTATCCGCTTGTCGTTGGGGTTCTTCGCGTAGGATTGGCCAAGTGCGCCGGTGGCATTGTGCAGTTCGCCGGCCGACATGCTTTCAAGCGGTTTGCCGCTGGTGCGTGCGATAGAGCCGGTGGAGAGCTTGTCGGTTCCGCAACCGGCGACGCCCGCCGTCAGCGCCAGCACAAGAGCCATGGTGATGAGCCGTTTTCCCCTGATATTGATCCTGCGGTTGGTCGGCATGGCACCCTAAGCCTCCATTCATGCGCGGCCATTGCGTGGCCGTCTTCCCTCTCGCAGAAATATTCTGTTAACCCTAACGGACGGTTAAGAACGGCGACTCACACGGAGAACATCGCATGCCTGTCGAACTCGTCGGGAAGACATTGCCGGGCGCGTTGCCGGTCCATCTGGTCGCCAGGGACGGTCTGGACGCGGCCGGTCTTGCGCCGGCCGCCATCGCCTGGGCCAGGGCCAACGGCTTTTCCGGCGAGGCAGGCAGGACACTGGTCGTGCCCGGCGAAAACGGGGCGCTCGGCGGCGCCTTGTTCGGTATCGGCGATGGCGAAGGCGCGCTTGCCCTCGGCGCATTGTCGAAAGCCTTGCCGGAAGGCGACTGGCATTTCGCCTTGGCGCCGGCCGAGGCCGAACTCGCGGCGATCGCGCTGCTGCTCGGCGGTTATGTCTTTACCCGCTACGGCAAGAAGCCAGGCAGGGCGCTGCGCTTCGGCCTGCCGGCCGACGTCGATGCCGGGCGCGTTCGCCGCATTGTCGATGGCGTCTTCCTGACACGCGATCTGGTCAACACGCCGACCAGCGATATGGGTCCGGAAGATTTGGAGCAGGCGGTGCGGACCCTGGCCGCCAGGCACAAGGCCGAAGTCTCGGTGATCAAGGGTGACGATCTCCTCGACCGGAACTTCCCGATGATCCATGCGGTCGGCCGTGCGTCGACCAGCGCACCGCGCTTGATCGACATGCGATGGGGGCAGCAAGACGCACCGAAGGTGACGCTGGTCGGCAAGGGCGTCTGCTTCGACACGGGCGGCCTCGACATCAAGCCATCGTCCGGCATGCTGCTGATGAAGAAGGACATGGGCGGTGCCGCCAATGTCCTTGGCCTCGCCTCGATGATCATGGCTGCCGGGCTGAATGCGCGGCTGCGCGTGCTCATTCCCGCGGTGGAAAATTCGATTGCCGGCAACGCCTTCCGGCCTGGCGACGTGCTGATGAGCCGCAAGGGCATCACTGTCGAGATCGGCAACACGGATGCCGAGGGACGGCTGGTGCTGGCCGACGCGCTGGCGCTGGCCGACGAGGAGGAGCCGCAGCTTCTGGTTGACATGGCGACGCTGACCGGGGCTGCCCGTGTCGCGCTCGGCCCCGATCTGCCACCGTTCTACACCGGCGACGAAACGCTGGCATCCGATCTGGCGGAGGCTTCCGTCGCGACGGAGGATCCGCTGTGGCGCATGCCGCTGTGGCGGCCCTACGATGCAAAACTGTCGTCGAAGATCGCCGACATCAACAATGTCACCACGGACGGTTTCGCCGGCTCGATCACAGCGGCGTTGTTCCTGAAGCGCTTTGTCGAAAAAACCGCGGGCTGGGCGCATTTCGACATCTTCGCCTGGAATCCGGCTGATCGTCCGCATGGCCCCGCCGGCGGCGAGGCACAGGGCATCCGCGCGCTGGAGCGGATCATCGCGAAACGCTATGGCTGACAGTCGCAGGCGAAAGACGGCAATCGCTTTGACTGAAACGGAACCGAAACAATTTGCCGTCATGCTGGCGCGATGTCGATTGCGATGCGCCCGAGCCAGGCCTTGCGACTGTGGCAGCAGGTGATGCTGTCGCAGGTGCGCGACGACGCGCCCGATCTGACCATGCGCCAGACGGCGATCCTGTTCACCATCTATCTCGATCCGCCGCCGCACACCGTGCGCGGGCTCGCCGCCCGGCTCAATGTGACCAAGCCGGTGATCACCCGCGCCCTTGACACGATGGGCGCTTTGAAACTCGTCTCGCGCCATCGCGACGAGCTCGACAAGCGCAATGTTCTGATCAGGCGCACGGTCGAGGGCGCGCTCTTTGTCGAGCGCTTCGGCGATGGTATCATCGCCAAGGCGCTCGAACTGCCGATGTGAGCGAATTTACCTTTCAACAGAGTGCTCGATTTGACTGCCAGGGATGCCCGCCTTCACGCTTTTCGCTCCGACCTTGCCGATGCACGGCTGAAGGGTGAGGTCGCCGCTGACCGCTTCGTCGCCGGCCGGCCGGCGCGGATCATCGCGTCAGTAGCCGATATGCGCAAGGCGCCGCGGCCGGATGCCGGCGTCAACACGCAAGCCCTGTTCGGCGACGATGTCCTGGTCTTCGATGTCGCTGAAGGCTGGGCCTGGGTCCAGGCCGAACGCGACGGCTATGTCGGCTATGTCGCCGACACGATGCTGGGCAAACGGGACCATATGCCGACGCACATCGTCTGCGTGCCGCGCACCTTCCTCTATCCCGCGCCGGATCTGCGCTTTCCGATCGCCGGACAATTGTCGATGGGATCGACGGTGACAGTGACGGAGGCGGCCGAGACGCGCGGTACGCACTATGCGGTCCTGCCGTCTGGCGAGGCGCTGATCGCAGGTCACCTGCGGCCGCTCAGTGAAGCTGCCTCCGACTATGTCGCGGTTGCCGAGGCGTTTCTAGGAACACCTTATCTCTGGGGCGGTACTTCCGGTTTCGGCATCGACTGTTCGGGGCTGGTGCAACTGGCGATGCGTATGGCCGGCAGAGACGTGCTGCGCGATTCCGACATGCAGGCTGCGGCCCTTGGCGAGCCGCTGGAACCGGGACCTGATTTCTCCGGCTTGCGACGCGGCGATCTGGTGTTCTGGAAGGGCCATGTCGCCGTCATGACCGATGCCGACACGATGATCCACGCCAACGGTCACACCATGCTGGTGTCGAGCGAAGGCCTGAAGGATGCGGTTGACCGCATCGGTTATCTCTATGGTGGCCCGACAGGGTTCAGGAGGCCGTAGCCCTTCTTCCTTCGCCCCGTTCACGGGGAGAAGGTGCCCGAGGGCGGATGAGGGACAGCGCCAGCATTGAGAGGTTCGCGCCGCCCCCCACCTGCCTGCCGGCATCCTCTCCCCGTAGACGGGGCGAGGAAAGCTCACCTCGATCACCTTTTGTTCCGATTTTCCTTGGCGTTCGCGCGCCGTCGCGCTACCTCTGGCGGGTGACAGTTGAGCCGCGCCTTGCCGAACAGAATGCCGCCGTGGCCCTGCCCGAACCATTCCTCAGATGGTTTGGCGAGAAAGGCTGGTCGCCGCGCGCCCATCAGATCGAACTTCTGGCGAAGGCCCAGGCCGGTCAGTCGGTACTGCTGATCGCGCCGACCGGTGCCGGCAAGACGCTGGCCGGCTTCCTGCCTTCGCTGACCGAACTGGCCAACCGGCCAAAGAGAAAGCCGGGCCAGGCGCAGCGCGGTATCCACACGCTCTACATCTCGCCGTTGAAGGCGCTTGCCGTCGATATCGAGCGTAATCTCGGCAAACCGGTGGAAGAGATCGGGCTGCCCGTCACCATCGAGACGCGCACCGGCGACACGCCGGCGCACAAGCGCCAGCGCCAGAAACTGGTGCCGCCCGATATCCTGCTGACCACGCCCGAACAACTGGCGCTGCTGATTGCGGCCGGCGATGCCAGACGCTTCTTCGAAGATCTGCGCTACGTCGTGCTCGACGAACTGCATTCGCTGGTGACATCGAAACGCGGGCATCTGCTGGCGCTCGGCCTGGCACGGTTGCGCAGCTTTGTCCCTGGTCTGCAAACCATCGGGCTATCGGCGACGGTGGCCGAACCGGACGAGTTGCGGCGCTGGCTGGTCAGCCAGAATCCACCCAAGGGTTCGACAGGCCATGACATGGCCGAACTGATCGTCGTCACCGGGGGTGCGAAACCGGAGATTTCCATCCTCGACTCCGAAGAGCGCGTGCCATGGGCAGGACATTCTGCGCGCTACGCCACGCCGGAAATCTATCGCGAGATCAAACGCCACAAGACGACACTGCTGTTCGTCAACACCCGCAGCCAGGCGGAACTGCTTTTCCAGGAGTTGTGGCGGGTCAACGAGGACACCCTGCCGATCGCGCTGCATCACGGCTCGCTCGACGTCGCCCAGCGCCGGCGCGTCGAGAAGGCGATGGGCGAAAACGCGCTGCGCGCCATCGTCGCCACCTCGACGCTCGATCTCGGCATCGACTGGGGCGATGTCGATCTGGTCGTGCATGTCGGCGCGCCAAAGGGGGCGAGCCGGCTGGCACAGCGCATCGGCCGTGCCAACCACCGCATGGACGAGCCGTCCAAGGCGATCCTCATCCCCGCCAACCGCTTTGAGGTGCTGGAATGCCGGGCCGCCCTCGACGCCAACTATCTAGGCGCGCAGGACACGCCTCCGTTGATCAATGGCGGGCTCGATGTGCTGGCCCAGCATGTGCTCGGCTGCGCCTGCGGCGCGCCGTTCCGTGCCGATGACCTGTACGAGGAGGTGCGAACGGCAGCACCCTATGTCAGCCTCGACCGGCCGACATTCGACCGCGTCATCGATTTCGTTGCCACCGGCGGCTATGCGCTCAAGAATTACGAACGCTACGCCCGCATCCGTTTGAACAAGGACGGGTTGTGGCGGGTGTCCAATCCGCGCGTCGCCCAGCAATACAGGCTGAATGTCGGCACCATCATCGAGGTGCCGGCGCTGAATGTTCGATATGTGCAGGCCGGCAGCAAAGGCGCGGCTTCGCGTGGCGGCCGGGTCCTCGGCAAAATCGAGGAGGCCTTCCTCGAAACGTTGACGCATGGCGACACGTTCATGTTCGCCGGCAAGGTGCTGCGCTTCGAGGGCATCCGCGAGAATGAATGCTTCGTGTCGAACGCGCCGGGCAGCGATGCCAAGGTGCCCTATTATGGAGGCGGCAAGTTTCCGCTTTCGACCTATCTCGCCGAACAGGTCCGCATCATGCTCGATGACCCGCAGCGATGGAAAAAGCTGCCCGAGCAGGTCGCCGACTGGCTGCGCTTCCAGGCCGACAAATCGGTGCTGCCCAAGCGCGACGACCTGCTGATCGAGACCTTTCCACGCGGCAATCGCCATTATCTGGTGGCTTACCCGTTCGAGGGCAGGCTGGCGCACCAGACGCTCGGCATGCTGCTCACCCGCCGCCTCGACAGGGCAGGAGCCAGGCCGCTCGGCTTCGTCGCCACCGACTATGCCTTAGCGATATGGTCACTGGGCGACATGGGCGCGATGTTCAAAGCCGGGAAGCCTTCGCTGAGCGCACTTTTCGACCAGGACATGCTGGGCGACGACCTCGAAGCCTGGCTGGCCGACAGCTGGCTTCTCAAGCGCACCTTCCGCAACTGCGCGCTGATTTCCGGATTGATCGAGAAACGCCACCCTGGCCAGGAGAAGAGCGGCCGCCAGGTCACGGTCTCGACCGACCTGATCTATGATGTGCTGCGCAGCCATGAACCGGACCACATCCTGCTGCAGGCCACGCGCGCCGATGCGGCGGCCGGCCTGCTCGATGTCAGCAGACTTGCCGACATGCTCTCGCGCATCCAGGGTCGAATCGTGCATAAGGCACTCGAACAGATATCGCCGCTCGCCGTGCCGATCATGCTCGAGATCGGCAAGATGCCGGTGAACGGCGAAGCCGATGAGACATTGCTGATGGATGCGGCGACGCTGGTCGCAGAGGCCATGGGGCCGGAGATGGTCGAGGAATGAATTTTTCGCTGGCGCGCACATCGCTGATCGCCGAGGCCGATCTTGTCGGCATATCAGGCGAACGCGCCGTCTGCGACCCGCGCGGCGTGCTTTATTTTCCGGATCTGCGGCTTCTGGCCGTGTCCGATCTGCATCTGGAAAAGGGTTCGTCGCTGGCACGCCGCGGCACGCTGATCCCGCCCTACGACACCGGCGCGACCTTGCTGCGATTGCAGGCCGTCATCGCTGACTACCAGCCGTCTATCGTCATCAGCCTGGGCGACAGCTTTCACGATGGCGGTGGCGCCCAGCGCATGCATGCAAGCTTCCGCGAGCGGCTGGAGGCGTTGATATCAGGCCGGCAATGGTTCTGGGTCGCCGGCAATCATGACCCGGAAGCACCCGCCGACCTGCCTGGCGAGACGGTGCGTGAACTTGCTATAGGCTCGCTGCTGTTCCGGCATGAGCCGTCGAAGCAGCGTGTCGAAGGCGAAATAGCGGGCCATCTGCATCCCTGCGCCCGCATCGTCCAGCAGGGCCGCTCGGTGCGGCGGCGCTGCTTTGCCGGCGACGGAGGCCGCATGATCATGCCGGCCTTCGGCGCCTATACAGGCTCGCTCAACGTGCTCGACCGCGCCTATGCCGGGCTGTTCCGGCTGGACACGCTGATGGCTTATATGCTGGGCGCCCAACGCATCTTTGCCATTTCCGGCTCGATGCTGCGGCCGGGCTAAACAGCCCTACCTGCCGTAATAGAGCGTAACCGTGTGCTTCGCCTCTGCAAAGAACAGCCAGCTCGCGACCAGCATGCCGGCGAACTGGATTACAGCAGCGAGTACCGACAGCAACGCTGCCGGCGGCCAGGGCAGGGCGAACACAATGGCGAGCAGCCCCAAGGGCAACGCGAAAGCCAGAAGCTGCGTGATCTGGCGCAGCCGCGCGCCATGCTTGCGCGCGATGCGGAAACCCATTTCCTTGAGCAGGTAATTCTCTTCGGTATGCGGCCATTCCAGCGACCGCACTGTACCGCCGGCCAACCCGGTCGCGGTGTTGGCGGTGGTCGGGATCTCCAGCCGGTCATTGTAGCGCCAGGTCGCCAGCTTCCAGCCCCAGCCGGTCAAGGTCAGCAGCAGGCAAGCAGCCAGCTGCACCTTCGAACCAAGCGCAAAGCCCTGCAGCAGCGCGTTCAGCAGCACGCTGCCGGTCATTGCCGAGAAGATGACATAGCCGGGCAGGGTGAAGCGGCTATGCCATTGGGCGATCGGTTTCAGCGACGCATAGATCATGCCGGTGGTGCAGACGGTGATGATTGCGCCGATGGCGGCCAGAGATCCGGCGATGCCGACCCAGCCATCGGTCTTGCCGAAGAATATCCAACCGATGCCGAACAGTCCCGCCGGAATGAAGGTGATGACCGAGGCAACACCTTCGCGCGACAGCCATGAACTGCGCCATTGTGAGAACGCCCGCCAGGCGCGTTCGGGTCTGCCGAGGTGGCCGGTCGATGACAACAGGCCGGCCACGATCAGGCCGAGCGCCAGGCCCATGCCGATGAAGCCCAGCCAGAAATCGGGTGGGATGATCTGGAAGCCTCCGAGCGTGCCCAGCAGCGCGAGCAGGCCGTAGCCCGCGCCGGTGGCAGTGGTGAAGAAGACGACGGAGAAGGCTGGATGCATGGGTCAGTTCGAAAGCATGCGGTCGACCCAGCCGAGGAAACCGCCGTCGGCCCGCACCGGTTCCAATGCCGGCGCGGCCACCGATGCGGCGCGCGCGGTGTGGGCGCGCGGCGGCAAATATTTGTTGGTCGGGCGATAGCCGAGCTCAGGCATCAGGTCGACGCCGCCACGCTCCGCCACCAGTTGCGAAACAGCCGACAGGGGATCGCCGAGATCGCCGAAATGCCGGGCACTGGTCGGGCAGGCGGCGACGCAGGCCGGCACGCGGTCTTCTTCGGCCAGATTGTCATTGTAGATGCGGTCGACACACAGCGTGCATTTCTTCATCACCCCGACATCGGTGTCGAATTCGCGTGCTCCATAAGGACAGGCCCAACTGCACAATTTGCAGCCGATGCACTTGTCCTCGTCGATCAGCACGATGCCGTCCGAAGCCCGCTTGTAGGAGGCGCCAGTCGGGCAGACGGTGACGCAGGCCGGCGTCTCGCAATGCAGGCAGGAGCGCGGGAAGTTCACCGTCCGTCCGCCCATCTCGGTGGTGTGCTCATAGCTGTGCACGCGGTTGAACCAGACGCCGTCGACATGGCCGCCATAGGGATCGATGTCGGTCAGCGGCGCCATGTGGCCGCCGGTGTTCCATTCCTTGCAGGCGGTGACACAGGCCTGGCAGCCGACGCAGGTATCGAGGTCGATCACAAGGCCGAGTTTCTTGTCGCTTTGACTTGGCAGACAGGTCATTTGGTCGCCTCTCTCGCCCTGCGGAATTCGGCGCCGAAAGTCAGTCTGTCGGGCGAGGGTTCGAAATGCGGCGGCTGCAGGAAACGCTGGAACTGCGGCTCGGTGAACCCGGCTTCTTCGGCTGCGCATTTGACGATGCGCACGCGCAGGTCGAACCACGCAGCCTGGCCGGTCACCGGATCGGAATTCGAATAGCGTTTGCCCTGAGCGTCAGCCGAGGTCTGGTCGCCGATGATATGGTTGAGCAGGAAGCCGCGATTGCTCTCGGCCGCGTCGTCCTTCAGCCCCCAGCTGCCGCGCCTTTTGCCGATGGCGTTCCAGGTCCAGACCGTGCTTTCGTTCACCCCGTCGATCAGCTTGATCTGCCCCTTCACTCTGCCGTTGATGCTTTCGATCCACACCCAGTCGTCATCGACAAGGCCGAGACCGGCTGCCGTCCGGTGATGCACGAACAGCCGGTTCTGGCTGGTGATCTGCCGCAGCCACGCATTCTGCGAACCCCAGGAATGGTACATGTGCATCGGCCGCTGCGTCAGCGCATGCAGCGGATATTTTTCGAGGTCGACGACCGCTTCCTCGAAGGGCATGTGCCAGAACGGCAGCGGGTCCATGTAGGTCTCGATGCGCCGGCGATCGCCTTCTTTCGGCGGCACCACACGGCCATGGCCACGCGCGGCGAGCCTGAAGCGCTGCATAGGCTCCGAGTAGAGCTGGAAAACGATCGGTTCGGCTTTCGGGATAAAACCCATCTGCACCGCGAAGTCGAGATAGGAGCGGTTGGCCATCTTGTAATAGCGCTGGTCGTCCGCGAAATCATGATGCCAGAAGCCGCCATTGTCGATGTAGCGCTGCAACTGGTCCGGGTTGGCCTCACCCCTGCCGGTCGAGGTCCCATCCTTGCCGCGCCAGCCGGCGAGCGGGCCGATGCCGGGCGTGCGCTCATGGTTGACGATGTAGTCGGCATAGTCGCGGTATCTGGGCGAGCCGTCCTCATCGACGAAACCGGGCAGGCCGAGCCGGGCGCCGAGTTCGATCAGCACCGACTGGAACGGCCGGACGTCGCGGTCGGGCTCGATGACGGGATGGCGGATGGCGTCGCCCGGTCCGTCGGCATGACTGATCGGCCGGTCGAGCAGGCTGATGCAGTCGTGGCGCTCAAGATAGGTCGTGTCCGGCAGCACCAGATCGGCGAACGGCACGGTCTCGGAATAATAGGCGTCGGAATAGATGATGAAAGGGATCTTGTAGTTGCCCGCTTCGTCGCTGTCGGTCAGCATCGCCATGGTCTCGACGGTGTTCATCGAGGAATTCCACGCCATGTTCGACATGTACATCATCAGCGTGTCGATCTTGTAGGGATCGCCTGCCCAGGCGTTGCGGATGACGGTGTGCATCAGGCCGTGCGCGGCCAGCGGCGCGTCCCACGAATAGGCCTTGTCGATGCGAAGCGGCGTGCCGGCCTCGTCGACCAGCAAATCGTCCGGCCCGCAGACGAAGCCGAGCGGCATGCCGTCGAGCGGCGTCATCGGCTTGACGGTCTTGCCCGCCGGCTTCGGTCCGGGCGGCGCGGATCGAGGGTAGGGCGGCTTGAAGCGGAAGCCGCCGGGGACATCCACCGTACCCAACAGCACCTGAAGGAGATGGATGGCGCGGCAGGTGTGAAAGCCGTTCGAATGGGCCGAGATGCCGCGCATGGCGTGCATCGAGACAGGCCGCCCCTTGATCGTCTCGTGGCGGCGCCCGGCCCAGTCGGTCCAGGCGATCGGCAATTCGATCGTCTGTTCGAAGGCGACATGGGCGAGTTCGGCGGCGATCCTGCGGATCGTGTCGGCGGCAATGCCGCAGCGCTCGGCGACCGAGTCCGGTGCGTAACTCTCATCGAGGTAGCGGTCGGCGATCAGCTGGAACACCGGGACGCAGCGGCGCCCGCCGATCGTGAAGCTGCCGGTCAGCGCCGGTTTCGCACCGGCATCGGCGGCGCTGACCGGTGTCTTCGCCACCCTGTCCCAAGCCAGCGGATTGCCGTCGGCATCGCGCACGAACAGCCCGTCATCGGCAGCACCCGGCTCTTGGATGACGAGCGAATGGGCATTGGTGTAGCGCAGCAGATACTCGAGATCGACGCGGCCCGCCTTGAGCAATTCGTGGATGAGGGCGAACACGAACAGGCCGTCTGTTCCGGGCCGGATGCCGATCCAGTCATCGGCAATGGCATTGTAGCCGGTGCGGCACGGATTGATCGAGACGACCCTGGCGCCGCGCGCCTTGAGCTTGCCGAGACCGATCTTGATCGGGTTGGAATCGTGATCCTCGGCGACACCGAACAGCATGAAATACCGGGTGTTGTCCCAGTCGGGCTCGCCGAACTCCCAGAACGAACCGCCGATCGTATAGAGGCCGCCGGCCGCCATGTTGACCGAACAGAAGCCGCCATGGGCGGCGAAGTTCGGCGTACCGAACTGGCTCGCCCACCAGCCGGTCAGCGACTGCGACTGGTCGCGGCCGGTGAAGAAGGCGAGTTTCCTGGGGTCGGTCCGGCGGATGTTCGACAGCCGTTCCGTAGCGATAGAAAACGCCTCCTCCCACTCGATCTCGCGGAACTCGCCGGAGCCGCGCGGGCCGGCGCGCAGCAGGGGCTTCTTCAGCCTTGCCGGGCTGTAATGCTGCATGATGCCGGAGCTGCCTTTGCCGCAGATGACGCCGCGATTGACCGGGTGGTCCTTGTTGCCGTTGATGTAGCGGACCTTGCCATCCTTGATGTGCACATCGATTCCGCAGCGGCAGGCGCACATGTAGCAGGTCGTCTTGGCGATGCTGTCGGAAACGGCAGGCGAGGTGTCGACGCCGTCGCCTTCGTCAGGCGCTCGCGTGTCGGCAAGCGGGCGTTGCGATGGTGCCGAATTCGCGCCGCGCGGCGGTCCCTGCATCATGATCCGGTGGCGCCTGTACGGCGCATGGATTTGGCCCGCGTCTTCGGTCCGGGGCCGCGCATATAATGCTCTTCCGGGTGGTAGCGATCACCGGCAAGCCACCGCCTTATGCCGCGGATCCAATGCGCAAGCAGGGATCTGAAACGCCCGATCATTCTGCTCTCTGCGATCTTTCGGCGAATTTTTTCTAACTTCGCCGGAAAACTTAGAATAAAGCTATCGATCTGTCTAATCAGTTGTTCTTGTAAATTCGATCGATATTGGTTCTTAATACGGACATGACCCTGGACCAGTTGCGGATTTTCGTCGCCGTCGCCGAGCGCGGCCATATGACCAAGGCGGCGGAACTGCTGGGCATTTCGCAGTCGGCGGCATCGGCGGCCATCCGAGCGCTTGAAGAACAGCACGGCGTCCACCTGTTCAACCGCGTCGGCCGCAACATCGAGCTTGCCCAGACCGGCCATCGGTTCCTGCCCGAGGCCAAGGCCGTGCTCGAACGGGCCGCCGCTGCCCGCAATGTGCTGGAGCATGTCTCGCAGACCGTCACCGGCAGCCTCTCGATCGCCGCCAGCCAGACCATCGCCAGCTACTGGCTGCCGCGCCGGCTGGCTTCCTTCCACGAAGCCTATCCGGCCGTCAGGCTGAGCGTCTCCATCGGCAACACCAGGCAGGTCGAGGCCAATGTCCTCGATGGCGCGGCGGATCTGGGCCTGGTCGAAGGCCGCACCGAGTCCGATATCCTGCGCCGCACCAAGGTCGACGTCGACAGGCTGATGCTGGTGGTTGCCAGCGCGCATCCGGAGATCCCCGAAGTCGCGCCCGGCCGCCCTGACATCAAGGGCCTGCGCTGGATCATCCGCGAGGGTGGTTCGGGTACGCGCGAGGTGCTGGAGGATCTGGCGCGCCACGAAGGGATTTCGCTCGCCGACCTCCAGATATTCCTGGTGCTGCCGAGCAATGAAGCTATTCGCCAGGCGGTCGAGGCGGGGGCCGGCGCCACCATCATCTCCGAGCTTGTCGCGGCTCGCGCCGTGGCCGAAGGCAGTCTGAGATCGGTGCCGCTCGAACTGCCGAAACGCGACTTCGCCATGATCACCCATCGCGATCGCCAGGCAAGCCTGGCCCAGATGGCGCTCAAGGCGCATCTGGGCGCTGGGACCGCTGGAAGTGGTCTGGTGTAGTGCCACTTCAGAATCTGTCCGGCCCAGGTCTTCGCGCGGTTTTAATGTGGTTTTCGTGTGGTCCCGTTCTGGGCATCTACATATTCAGCGATGAGTTTGTGGTTGTCGGTTCAAGGTCGGTCAAACTTTTTAATGCGGAGAATAACCTATGTAATCTCCGCATCTTTTGCGGCAATTACAATTGTTCATGCGGTGAATAAGACGTATAATCTCCGCAGGAGACGCGGAGAATTATGGCAAAGTACATACACCAGTTACTCGAATGGCCGAAGTTCAATTGGAAGCCGGAGAAACTCGCCCGCCGGCTCTCGGCCGTGCGGCACAGGCAAGGTCAGCTCTTCGGCCAAATGCAGACACTGGGCTTCCCGTTGCGGCAAGAAGCTATCCTCACAACGTTGACCGAGGACGTTGTCAAATCCAGCGAGATCGAGGGCGAAATCCTCGATCGCGAGCAGGTAAGGTCGTCCATCGCGCGCCGTCTCGGCATAGAGACCGGTGCGCTGTTGCAAGTAGATCGTGACGTCGAAGGTGTTGTCGAGATGATGCTGGACGCCACACAGAAATATAGCGAACCCTTGACTGATGAGCGCCTATTCGGCTGGCACGCCGCACTCTTTCCGACCGGTCGCAGCAGCATAACGAGAATTATTGTCGGCGCCTGGCGCAATGACAAGACAGGTCCGATGCAAGTTATCTCTGGCCCGTTCGGCAAAGAGCGGGTTCACTACGAAGCGCCGGCTGCCGACCGCCTCGACAATGAAATGAGAGCGTTCCTGGATTGGTTCAGCAACAGCCTTGACCTTGATCCCGTCCTCAAGGCAGGCCTTGCTCATCTCTGGTTTGTGACGATCCACCCCTTCGATGATGGCAACGGCCGAATTGCCCGTGCTATCGCCGATATGGCGCTGGCCCGGTCCGAGGACAGCTCACAGCGCTTCTACAGCATGTCGGCGCAAATCCGCCTCGACCGTAGTGGCTACTATGACGTACTGGAGAGGACGCAGAAGAGCCCAGACCTTGATGTCACGCCGTGGCTGGAGTGGTTCCTGCAATGCCTTGGCCGAGCCATCGAGGGTGCGGAGCAAACACTATCGGATGTGCTCTTTAAGGCCGAGTTCTGGAAGCAGCATGCCGGCCAATCGTTCAATGATCGTCAGCGTGACATAATCAATCGCCTTCTGGATGGTTTCGACGGAAAACTCACCTCCTCGAAATGGGCGATCATCGAAAAATGCTCGCCAGACACGGCGTTACGCGACATCACCCAACTAATCGACATGGGCGTTCTCGCCAAAGATCGGGCGGGCGGCAGAAGTACAAGTTATCATCTCTTGCATCAAGAAACCCATTCTTAGCTGGCCCATGTGCACGCCAAGGGACAATCGGCTCCAGGAGGGTCTATCGGTATGGACGGAATCAGCCGAACTTGCGTTGCGCATCCAGCGCCAGGCCAAGTCCGACCGAGCCGAACATGTCGCCTTCGATGACGGATGCCTGCGGCACCAGCGACAGGATCTCTCGTTTGGCCAGCGGGATCGCGGTCGATCCGCCGGTCAGGAACACCGCGGTGATGTCGGACGGCTTCACCTCAGCGTCCCTGATAGTCTGCCCGACCGTTGCGGTGACCCGCTCGATGTCCCTGGCAATCGTCACGTCGAGCCCGCTGCGCGTGATTTCGGCGGTGAACTCCGCACCCGGCAGCTTCACAGCGACCTCTGCGGATGACCTGTCGGTCAGCTCTATCTTGGCCTTCTCGACACGTGCGGCCAACGCGTGTCCGTAGCGGTGTTCGACGACGTGGATGAAACGGTCGACCAGGTCGGCGCGCTCGGCCTCGTAGCGGATCTGGCGCAGATGCGTCATCGCCTTGGCGGTGTAGACCAGGTTGATGCGCTGCCATGTGGCAAGGTCTATGAAATAGCTTGCCGGCAGGTTGCGCTTGCCGTCCTTGGTCGGCGTCAAATAGCCGAGTTGCGGCATGACATGGGCGATGCTCAGCAGCCGGTCGAAATCCGTGCCGCCGATATGGACGCCCCGGCTGGCCAGGATGTCGTCCTTGCGGTCGAGCGAACGGGAGCGCTGCGGCGAGACGCGCACGATCGAGAAGTCCGACGTGCCGCCGCCCATATCGATGATCAGCGCCAGCTCCTCGCGTGTCACCTTCTGCTCGTAGTCGAGCGCCGCCGCGATCGGCTCGAACTGGAAAGCGATGTGCTTGAAGCCCTGGGCACGCGCGGCGTTCTCGAGTTCGCTTTGCGCCTTCGCGTCGGCCTCGGCATCGTCATCGACGAATTGCACCGGCCGGCCAAGAACGACGGTCTCGACCGTATCGCCGGCATCGGCTTCCAGCCTCTTCTTGAGATGGCCAAGGAACATGCCGACGATCTCCATGAAGCCGATCGACCGCGATTTGATGCGGGTCTTTTCATGGGCCAGCGAACTGCCGAGCACGCTCTTCAGCGAACGCATCAGCCGGCCTTCGATGCTGTCGGTGTAATTGGCGATGGCCTGGCGGCCAAAGCAGGTGCGGTTGTCCTCGAAGTTGAAGAACACGGCACTGGGCAGCGTGACCTGGCCGTTCTCCAGCGCGACGAGGCGCGGCTGCCCGTTGCGGACCACGCCCACGGTGGAGTTCGAAGTGCCGAAGTCGATGCCGCCGAAGGCTGGTCGCATGACAAGTTCCTGCATTTGTCGTCGGCGAGCCGACAGGCGCCATGAGAAATCGCGCGCTGTCCGGGGACGGGCTGCTCTGCCGAACCGAATTGTTTGTGTCTGCCATTTGGCTGGGGAGCGCGGTCTACCGCATGCCTCGGCAAAGGGAAACCACTTTTCGGGGAAAATCCTAATCTCGCCGGAAGATCAGCCTTCCGAGCCAGCCGGTCAGCATGGCCAGCGATATCGCGAAGACGCCGTAGAGGAAGGAATAATTGTGCGCGACACGGAAGATCGACTGCTCGAAACCGGATTTGCGGATTTCGAGCTGGGCCGAGCTTTCCTTGATGAACAGGCCGCTCTTGAACAGGAACGCGCGGGCTTTGTGGGTTCCAACCGGCACATTTGGCGCCAGCCTCACTGTGGCGCGGAAAAGGTTCTGCGACAGGAATTGCACGCCGCCGACATTCTCGCTGTAGAGCCCGGTCGCCGACTTGCGCTCCCGCAGTGCCGCCGTGAACTCCTCGATCGTCGCCGGGCTGTCGCCGGCATCGGCGGGCTGCATATAGAGGTTGGAGGCGCCGAGCGACAGCTGCTTGTAGCTGTTGGGTTCGGTGATGTCCTGCAGCGGCCGCGTCGTCGCCACCGAATAGGAGACCGGCACGTTTTCGAAGGTCTCAGAGTCCAGATTGACCCAGACGCCGAGCACCCTGTCCTTGCGGCGCACCACCACCGGTTTGGGCGGACCTTCGAGCACGACGATGACGTCGTAGCGGCCCTGGCGCGCGACGAGTGGATCCGGGTTTTCCAGCGAACCGAAGATGGTTAGATCGGCCCCGGAAAAACCGGCGGTGATCGAGACGTTGTCGGTGGAGAGACCGATCTGGATGCCTTCGGTCAGCGGGACCTGTGCCTTCGCCGGCACGGCGGCCGCAAGCAGCGACAGGACAATGGCGGTTGCGAATGTGCTGCGAGCCTTCATCAGTTGAGGCCCGCGGCAGACAGCGAATAGAGGTTGGGCGGGGTGACGAAAAGATCGATCGCCAATCGTATCGCCACCGCCAGCACCAGCAGTGCCAGCAAGGCCCTGAGCTGCTCGCCGCGCAGCCTCTGGCCGGCCTTCGCGCCGTACTGCGCGCCGGCGACGCCGCCCGCCATCAGCAGGAAGGCCAGCACGACATCGACTGTCTGGTTGGTGGTGGCGTGGACCAGCGTCGTATAGGCGGAGGTGAAGATGATCTGGAACAGCGAGGTGCCGATGACGACATTGGTCGGCACTTTCAGCAGATAGATCAGTGCCGGCACCATGATGAAGCCGCCGCCGACGCCCATGATCGACGACAGGAAGCCGATGCCGGCGCCAAGGCCAAGGACAGGGATGACGCTGACGAACAGTTTTGACGCCCTGAACCGCATCTTCAGCGGCAAGCGGTGGATCCAGTTGTGCTGGCCGGATTTCTTCAGCACCGGCGCCGCACCGCTGCGCGTGGCGCGCAGCGCATTGACGCTTTCGACCAGCATCAGCCCGCCGACAGTGCCGAGCAGCACGACGTAGAGCAGCGAGATGAACAGGTCGAGCTGGCCGAGCCTGCGCAGGAAGGCGAAGACGTAGATGCCGCCGGTGGAACCGACAATGCCGCCGGCCAGCAACACCCCGCCGAGCTTGAGGTCGAGCGTACCGCGCTTCATGTGCGAAAGGACGCCGGAGACGGAGGAGGCGATGACCTGGTTGGCGCCAGTGGCTACAGCGATCGCCGGAGGGATGTTGTAGAAGATCAAGAGCGGCGTGATGAGGAAGCCGCCGCCGACGCCGAACATGCCCGACAGGAAACCCACCGCCGCGCCCATGGCCAGCAGGACGAAGATATTGACGGAAATTTCCGCGATCGGGAGATAGATGCCCACCCGTCAGTCTCGATCAGTTCTGCCTGTCGGCGAATGCAACCGTTGCGGGCATCTTGGACCGACAAGCCAATTCGTTCTTGCGCCGGAGGTGCTGCGAAGTCAAACCGCGCTACGCCGCCGAAACAAAAAACATCTCAATCAGTTAACAGGCGAATGTGTGGCAAGGGCGTCGTGGAAGCGACGCCTCTGCCGTTATTTGCGCGCCAGCAGTGCCTTCACCAGGTTTTCGTCGACTTCGCCGGTCGCCGCCATCTTGTTGTCGGTCTGGAAAGCCATGATCGCGGTCTTCGTTTTCTGGCCCATCTTGCCGTCGGCGCCGCCGGCGTCGTAGCCGTTCTTGTTGAGAATGCGCTGGATGTTCTGGACGGCCTTCTTCATGTCGATGCTGGCGGTCGTCTGCGGCGCGCCGTCCTGCCAGGACTCGGGAATGTCGGCCGAGTTGGCTGCCGCATCCAGCGGCTTGGCCTTCCACAGCTCGGTCGCGGCGCGGGCGCGCTCGAGCTGCTCGGGCCGCAGCGCATTGGCGATCTCGTCACGCTTGGCCGCCGCATCCTTGTCGCCGGTCTTGGCGACGAGCGCGAACCATTTGTAGGACTCCTCGAGGTTCTGCTTCATGCCGACGCCCTTGGCGGCGAGGATGCCGAGATTGAACTGGCTGTCCTTGACGCCGACGTCGGCCGCCGCCTGGAACCAGTGCGCGGCCGATTCATTGTCGGTCACGCCGTCAGCCGCCATGGCAAACAGCACGGCCAGATTGTGCATGCCGCTGGCGTTGCCCTGTGCCGCGGAAAGCTGGTACCAGGTCTTCGCCTTCTTGATGTCGCGCGCGACGCCGATGCCCTTTTCGTAGAAATTTCCGATACGGTATTCGGCCGGCGCGAAGCCGAGTTCCGCCGATTTCTCGTACCATTTGGCCGCTGCCGCCATGTCTTCCTTGACGCCGCGCGACTCGGCATAGCGCGAGCCGATTTCGAACAGCGCCTTGGCGTCGCCGCTGGCAGCGGCATCACGCAAGGCGGCCGGGCCGGCGTCAGCAGGAATGTCGAATTTTGCCGTCGTCGCCGGCGAAGCGTCCACCGGCGGAACCGCGCCCGTGGTGTCCTTGGCGGTGGTCGGCTCTGTCGCCACAGGCTGGATGCCGGTGGCGGTATCGGTATCGGCAGGTTCGGCGGCGACCGGAACGGTCGAGGCCGGCGCAACCGAAGCTGTCGTCGTCTCGGACACCGCTGGGTTCGCATCGGCCGATGTAGCCAAGGCGACGGGGGCGGGAACCGGTTCTGCGATCGGCGCGGCACCCGTCGACGGCTCGGCGCCTGGCGGCGTGGCAATCATGCTTTGCGCGGCCATGTCGTCCTTGGTTGCCGGTGCGGATGGCTCGGCCTGTCTGACGGTGCGGTCAGGCATGCTTTCCACTGCCGCGGGCTGCGCGTCCGTCTTTGGCTGGCTCGCGGCATCGAGCGAGGCGGTTTGTACCGGCTGCGAGGCGACGATCGGCGCAACGTCGTTGCTTGCCACCTGGGCGGGATCGGCGAAGAAGGCCTTGCCCAGTTGCAGGGCGCCCAGCGCCAGCAGGATCGCGGTTGTCCCCATCAGGATCGGCTTGCGCCGTGCCTTGAGCAGGTCGCCGATCCGCAGTGCCTTCACCGGTCCGGTCACCGTCGACTGGCGCTTCAGCGCATCGGCCTCGGCGGCCGCGGCCTGCGCCGCGCGCCGGGCAGCGGCGATGAAATCCGATTTCGCGGCATCGGTGTCGCTGGGCTTGGCCGGCTGGCCGCGCTCGTCACGCACGCGCTTCATGATGGCATTGAGGTCAGGTGCGCCGGAGCCGGGCTCCAGCGGCCGGTTGGCCATTTTCGGATCGAGCGGCTCGTCGAGATCGACGCTCGGTATTGGGGCACTCGGCGCTGAGCCGGCCAGTGGCGGGATATCCGCCTCCTTCTTGCCCTTGAAGGCGCGGGCCAGCCCGCCGAACAACGATTTGCGGCCGCCGGCCTGTCCGCCTTTCTGGGCGATCGTGTCCGAACCGAGCGCGGCCATGGCCGCCGCCGCGGCAGCCTCGGCCGGCGTGCGCGTGCCAATACCAATACCGAGGTCGCTACGCATACCCAGGTCGCCGCGTGCACCCGGCTCATTGCGCAGGATGGCGGCGGCACGGCCATCGAGATCTGCCATGTCCCCAGTCAATGGCAGGGGCTGATCGATATCCATCGACGGCGCGTCGACGGCCATTTTGGGTCGGCGCACGCCGCGCCAGTTGCTCGGCTCGGCCGGTGCCGCATCCAGCAATTCGCTCATCGCCTCGACCGGCTCGCCGGGTTCGAGCGAACCCAGCCGGTCGACGATCTTGAGCAACGTATCGTGGATGGCCTCGAACGTTCTCGAATTGCGTTCGTCGGAGCGCCGCGTCAGCGTTTCAAGCGTCTTCAAATCCTGGGCGAGGCCGGAAACCGCGGTCGCATTGGCGCTCGAACCGGCCAGCGATTGCACTGCGTTCTCGGCCGCTTCGCGCGCCGCGCCAAGGATGGAATCGCGGGTTCCTGCGAGCGACTTTTCAATTTCGTTGAGACGCGGGCTGATGTCCTCGAATTCCGGCAGCGGGGTGCTGGGCTTGGAAAGATGAGCCGACAGGCCGGCAACCTGTGCTTCCAGGCTGCGGATCAGCGCCGGATCGATGCCGGCGACCTGTGCGGCCGACGCGTCCAGCCGGCTTGAAATGTCTTCGAGCCGGCTCTCCAGGCCGCGGATCGCCGCTTCGCCCGCGGGATCGGGCACACGCGTTTCAAGGCGCTTGGCGAGCGCCGTAAAGCGGGCATCGATGGCTTCCATGATGCCGACGCTGTCGACCTGCGGCATGCGCTGGTCGAGCCTGTCAGCAACCTCGTCCAGCCTGCGCTCGAGATCGCGGAACAGCATGTTGCCCTGTTCGATGGCGTCACCCTGGCGGCGTTCCATCATGCTCGACAGCACGTCGAAGCGTTGCTCCAGCCCATGGAAGATGTAGTCGGCGTCAGGCATGGCGGGTGCCTGGTCGATCTTGTCGGCGATGAATGCGATCTGCTTGGCCAGGCGCTCCATCGCCTGCTCCGGCAGATTGGCGCGGCCGGCGAGTTCGTCGACCCGGCCCGACAGCGTGCTCAACCGGTCCATGACCGCGTTGCCGGGACGATCCTGCGCCACTTCCTGGATCTGGCCGGCAAGCGAGTCGATCCGTCTCTCTATGCGCTCGAAAGCCTCGTGGTCGAATGAATTGGCTTGCGCGGCGACCGTCGATGCCACGATGGCGCGGGAAATCTCGTCCAGCCGCTCGTCGATCATGCCAAGCGTGTCGCTGCCACGATTGTCTTGCTGGCTGGCGAAATGGTCGACAGCGCCGGCAAGCGTGCGCACCTTCTCCTCCAGCGAGCGCAGCGACAACGATTCCGGCAAATTGTTGACGGCATTGCTGATCTGCTCGAGCCGGGCGGTGAGAGCAGACAGGCCCGGGTCGTCCGAGCGCTTGCGCTGGTCGGCGTCGACGCGGTCTTCGAACGCCGTCCAGCGGCGATCGAAATCGTCCCAGCGGCGGTCGACCTTCTGCACGCTCTCTTCGCGTGCCAGCGTTTCGAGTGCGGCTTTGACCTGTTCGAGCTCGAGGCGCAGCATGTTGACGCTTCTGTCGTCGCTCTTCTCGGCCAGGGTCTGGATGGCGCCCGAAAGACGCTCGAACTCAAGGCCGAGTTCAGCACTGCCCTTGGCCGAAGCACCGGGCCTTGCGCCTGACTGGAAGGCCCGCTCGATGTCCTTGCGCAGCGCTTCGAATTCCCGCTGCAGGCCTGCGGTCATCTGGTGGCGCAATTCCTCGCGCATGCCGCGCAATTCGCCGGCGATCTTGCCGACCATGGCAACGCCATCCTCCTGGCCGCGCACGCGATCGATATCGCGGGCAATGGCCTGGTAATTCTGCTCGAAAGCGGCGGCTCCCTGCATCGGGCTCTTCGGACGCGACGCGGGCTGCGGGTCCTCATACCAGCGCTGCTGGCCAGAGGGCCGGGCGGCGGGGTAGCGCGCATCGGCACCATATTGGCGGGGATCGGGTTGGCGGAGTTCGGGACGTGCCATCGGATCCTCGCGCGTCCGCTCCAGCCGCTGCTCCAGTGTCTCCAGCGACTGGTTCAACTGATCGAGCGTGGTCTGCGGCCTGCGCTGCCTGCCGGCATTGAGTGTATCGAGATAGGACCGCTTGCTGTTCATCGGTGCGTCCGTCTTTCAGAATGGCTGGCTCGCGGCCAGTTCCCCCAGGTCCCTATCGGAACGAAGGCGACCGGCGGCGATGCCGCGGCGGAAGACGAGCTTCCCGGGCTCTCGCCCGCGCTCCGAAAAACCGTGAAAAATTCGATACAGGATAAACACGGGTAGCCGACGCGCCCACATTTCCCCCAACGTGGTAAACAACGCGTTAACCAAACTTAAGAAATCGAAAGGATGTTGGCTGCCGGCCTGACGGTGCGGCATAAAGGGCGGGGCGCAGAACGCCCTTGCGTCATCCTGCGGCAATCGGTATAGAATTGACGTAAACGTAAAAGGCGCATTGAGCGCATGTTTGCGATTTGTTTGTTGAAACCACGACTGGAAGCAGGCCCCCGCTTCCAGTCAGGCGACGCCTGGTCCAGGACCGCGACGCCACCAGACGGGGAAAGCCAGTGACCATGAAGCTTATCTCGGCCGGCGAGACCGCGGCCAATACCAATATGTCTGCCGAAGCCGGCGAGGACCTCGTCCGCATCGGCGAGATGGCGAAGAAATATGGAGTGACGCTGCGCACGCTGCGTTTCTACGAAGACAAGGGCCTGCTCAACCCGCAGCGCGACGGTTCGACCCGTCTCTACACGCGCCGCGACAAGGCCCGCCTCAAGCTGATCCTGCTTGGCCGCAAGGTCGGATTCTCGCTGCGCGACGTCAAGCAGATGATGGATCTCTACGATCCGACCGGTTCAAACACCAAGCAGCTCAAGCTTGCGCTGGATAAGTCGGAAAAGCAGCTTGCCCGCCTGCAGAAGCAACGGGCGCTGATCGACGACGCCATCAACGAACTCAGCGGCTCGATGTCGGCGGTGCGCCAGATGCTGAGCGAGCGTTCGGCGCCGCAGGCGAGCGCCGCCAGCTGAAGCAATTCCGTCAGGAATTGCGCCAGACACCAAGTCGTCTGCTGATTGTCCGAGTTCTGTCTAGCCGCGTGGCCTGCCACGCGGCTTTTCGTTGTCCTGGCCCACTCTTATGGCCTTTCGGCGCTGGCTTGCGCAACGTCGCGCCGCTACGCTCATTGCTCCAGGGGGCGGGGAATCTTGTCGCATCGAGAAAATTGACGTTTACGCAAACGTCAATTTTTGCTATCCCGCTCCCAATATGGGTCCGCATGCCGCCCTGGCTTGTCTTCGGGGCATTCGGACCGGGTTTGCAGGGTGGAGAAAAAGCATGCCGACATACAGGGCTCCGGTCCAGGATACGCTGTTCGTGCTCAACGAGGTTCTGGGTTATCAGCGTTATTCGAACCTTCCCGGATTTGCCGACGCCACGCCCGATGTGCTCGAGGCGATCCTCGCCGAAGGCGCCAAGCTCGCCGAAAACGTCATGCATCCGCTGAACCGTGTCGGCGACATGGAAGGCTGTGTGCGTCACGACGATGGCTCGGTGACCACGCCGAAAGGCTTCAGGGAGGCCTTCGACCAGTACCGCGAGGGCGGCTGGATGGGATTGGCCGCACCCGTCGAGTTCGGCGGCCAGGGCCTGCCCTATGCCGTGCACACCGCCGTCGCCGAATATATGGTCTCGGCCAATATGTCCTTGATGATGTATCCGGGCCTGACGCAGGGCGCAATCGCGGCAATCATCACCCACGGCACCGACGAGCAGAAGGCGACATGGTTGCCGAGGATGATCGAGGGTGCCTGGACCGGCACCATGAACCTGACCGAGCCGCATTGCGGCACGGATCTCGGCCTGTTGCGGACCAAAGCGGTGCCGAACGGCGATGGCACCTATAAGATTTCAGGCCAGAAGATCTTCATCTCGGCCGGCGAACACGACATGTCGGACAACATCGTCCATCTGGTGCTGGCCCGCATCGAGGGTGCGCCGGAAGGCGTCAAGGGCATCTCGCTGTTCATCGTGCCGAAGCTCAAGCTCGACCCGTCGGGCAATCCGGGCAACAGGAACACCGTCTCCTGCGGCTCAATCGAGGAGAAGATGGGCATCCACGGCAATTCGACCTGCGTCATGAACTATGACGAGGCTGAGGGCACGCTGCTCGGCGAGCCCAACGGCGGCCTGAAGGCGATGTTCACGATGATGAACGAGGCGCGCCTCGGTGTCGGCCTGCAGGGGTTGTCGCTGTCGGAGATCGCCTATCAGAACGCTGTCGGCTACGCCAAGGACCGTTTGCAGGGCCGCTCATTGTCTGGGCCGAAGGCGCCGGACAAGAAGGCCGATCCAATCATCGTCCATCCCGACATCCGCCGCAGCCTGATGACCATGAAAGCCTTCAACGAGGCCGGCCGCGCGCTGGCGCTGTGGACGGCGATCAAGTCCGACATCGCCCACCGCTCCGGCGATGACAAGGATCGCCAGGCCGCCGACGACTACACCGGCCTGATGACGCCGGTGGTCAAGGGCGTGCTCACCGACAAAGGGTTCGACCACGCCGTCATGGCGCAGCAGGTGTTCGGCGGTCACGGTTATATCGAAGAGCACGGCATGAGCCAGTTCGTGCGCGATGCCCGCATCGCCATGATCTATGAAGGCGCCAATGGCATCCAGGCGCTCGACCTCGTCGGCCGCAAGCTTGGTTTGCATGGCGGCCGCGCCGTGCAGGCCTTCTTCAAGGAAGTCGGCGAATTCTGCGAGGAGAACCGCGCTAACGAGAAGATGGCGCCGTTCACCAAGGCGTTGAAGAAAGGTCTCAACGATTTGCAGGCGGCGACCATGTGGCTGGTGCAGAACGGCATGGCCAAGCCCGACAATGCGGGTGCCGCCTCGACCGACTACATGCATCTCTTCGGCCTTGTCGCTCTGGGCTATATGTGGGCGCAGATGGCCAAGGTGGCACTTGGCAAGACGGACGCCAATGGCGCGCAATCTTTCTACGACAACAAGGTCGTGACGGGGCGCTTCTTCATGGAGCGGATCATGCCGGAGACGTCGGCGCATCTCGCCCGCATTTCGAGCGGCGCCGACACATTGATGGCACTGCCGGCGGAAGCGTTCTAAGCTCGACTTCACTGGCCTTTCTGTCTGTCGATACGCGGAGGAAATCGTGGCGACAAATCCCGCCGAAGTGCTCTCTTTGCCGAAGCCCGCCTGGGCGGCGGACGAGGTCGGCATGCTCTACGACATGGCGCATCGCTTCATGTCGGAGGAGATCGCGCCGCGCTACGACGAGTTCGAGAAGAACGAGATGGTCGATCGCGAAAGCTGGCTGAAGGCAGGTTCCGCCGGCCTGCTCTGCGCTTCTATGCCGGAGGAATATGGCGGCTCCGGCGGCACCTTCGCGCATGAGAGCGCCATCATCGAGGCCATTGGCCATGTCGGTGTCGACGGGTTCGGCATCGGCCTGCACAATTCGATCGTCGCGCCTTATATCCTCCACTACGGCTCCGAGGAGCAGAAAAAGAAATGGCTGCCGAAGCTGGCGACCGGCGAGCTGATCGGCGCCATCGCCATGACCGAGCCCGGCGCCGGCTCCGATCTGCAGGGCGTCAAGACGCGAGCGCAGAAGGATGGCAACCACTACAAGATCAATGGCTCCAAGACCTTCATCACCAACGGCCAGCTTGCGAACTTCATCATCGTCGTCACCAAGACCGATCCGGAGAAGGGCGCCAAGGGCACCTCGCTGATCGTCGTCGAGACCGACGAGGTGGAAGGTTTCCAGCGCGGCCGTAACCTCGACAAGATCGGGCTCAAGGCCAACGACACGTCGGAGCTGTTCTTCAACGACATGCGCGTGCCGACCTCCAATTTGCTCGGCCACGAGGAAGGGCAGGGCTTCGTCCAGTTGATGCAGCAACTGCCGCAGGAGCGGCTGCAGATCGGCACGGGCGCCATCGCCATGATCGAGCGGGCGCTGGCGCTGACCATCGACTACGTCAAGGAGCGCAAGGCGTTCGGCAAGGCGATCATCGATTTCCAGAACACCCAGTTCAAGCTGGCCGAACTCAAGACCGAGGCCACCATCGGCCGCGTCTTCTACAATGATTGCGTCACCCGCCACATCGCGGGTGGCCTCGATCCCGTGACAGCGTCGATGGCCAAGTACTGGCTCAGCGACCTGCAGGGAAAAGTCGTCGACGAATGCCTTCAACTGCATGGCGGCTATGGCTACATGAATGAATACCCGATCGCCCGCATGTTCCGCGACGCCCGCGTCCAGCGCATCTACGGCGGCACCAACGAGATCATGAAATTGCTGATCGGACGCTCTCTCTGAAGGCGACATCAGGCAAACCCAAGGAGCAAGCAAATGGCTGAAGCTTATGTCTATGACGCCGTGCGCACACCGCGCGGCAAGGGCAAGAAAGACGGATCGCTGCACGAGGTGCCGGCGGTGCGGCTTGCCGCCAAGACGCTCGAGGCGCTGCGCGACCGCAATGGGATGGACACTGCAAACGTCGACGACATCATCTTCGGCTGCGTCGATCCGGTCGGCGAGGCGGGTTCGGTCATTCCGCGCGCCGCCGCCTTCGAGGCCGGCTACGACACCAAGGCGCCCGGCATGCAGATCTCACGCTTCTGCGCTTCCGGGCTCGACGCCATCAATTTCGGTGCCGCCAAGATCGCGCAGGGAGCGGACGAGATCGTCATTGCCGGCGGTGTCGAATCGATGTCGCGCGTCGGCATGGGCGCCTCGGGCGGTGCCTGGTTCATGGATCCTTCGGTCGGCCTGCCCGGCTGGTTCGTGCCGCAAGGCATCTCGGCCGACCTGATCGCCACCAAATACGGCTTCAGCAGAGACGACGTCGACGCCTATGCGGTCGAGAGCCAGAAGCGCGCCGCCAAATCCTGGGCGGATGGCCGCTTCAAGAAATCCGTCATCCCGATCAAGGACCAGAACGGCCTGACCATCCTCGACCATGACGAGCATATGCGCCCGTCGACCGACATGCAGTCGCTGGCCTCGCTCAACCCGTCCTTCGTCATGCCCGGCGAAATGGGCGGCTTCGATGCGGTCGCGGTGCAGAAGCATCCCGAAGTGGAAGAGGTCAACCACGTCCATCATGCCGGCAATTCGTCCGGCATCGTCGATGGTGCGGCGGCCGTGCTGCTCGGTTCGAAGAAGGCCGGCAAGGCGATGGGGCTGAAGCCCCGCGCGCGTATCCGCACCTTCGCCAACATCGGCTCCGAGCCGGTGCTGATGCTGACCGGTCCGGTCGACGTCACCGAGAAGCTGTTGAAGCGCGCCAAGATGAAGCTCTCGGACATCGACCTGTTCGAGCTCAACGAAGCCTTCGCTTCGGTGGTGCTGCGCTACATGCAGGCTTTCGACATTCCGCATGACAAGATCAACGTCAATGGCGGTGCCATCGCCATGGGTCATCCGCTCGGCGCCACCGGCGCGATGATCTTCGGCACGGTGCTGGACGAACTCGAGCGGCGCGATCTCAACACCGCTCTGGTGACGCTGTGTATCGGCGCCGGCATGGGCACCGCAACCATCATCGAACGCGTCTGACGGGGAGAGAAACGATGAGCTACACCAATTTCACCCTCGACACCGACGCCGACGGCATTGCGCTGGTCACCTGGGACATGCCCGGCCGTTCGATGAACGTCTTCACCGAAGAGGCGATGCGGGAATTGAACGCCATTGTCGACAAGGTGGCTGGTGACGCCGCCATCAAGGGCGCCGTGATCACCTCCGGCAAGGATACCTTCTCCGGCGGTGCCGATATCTCTTTGCTGCAGAAGATGCTGACGACCTTCGCCGCGGAAAAGGGCAAGGACGCCGAAAAGGCGACCAAGGCGCTGTTCGACAATGCCGGCATGATGACCGGCCTGTTCCGCAAGCTGGAAACTTGCGGAAAGCCGTGGGTGTCGGCGATCAACGGCACCTGCATGGGCGGCGCCTTCGAATTGTCGCTCGCCTGCCACGGCCGTGTCGCCGCCGATAGCGACAAGGTGAAGATGGCGCTTCCCGAGGTGAAGATCGGCATCTTCCCGGGCGCCGGCGGCACCCAGCGCGTGCCGCGGCTGACCGATCAGCAGCAGGCGTTGCAGATGCTGACCTCCGGCCAGACGCTGTCGCCGCAGAAGGCCAAGTCGATGGGCCTGATCCATGAGATCGCCGAGCCGGCCAGGTTGATCGAGACCGCCAAGGCGATGATCAGGAATGGGCTGAAGCCGGTGGCGCCATGGGACGAGAAAGGTTTCAAGCTGCCCGGCGGCCAGATCTATTCGCCGGTCGGTTTCAATCTGTGGCCGCCGGCGATCGCCATCCTGCGCCGCGAGACTTATGGTAACTATCCGGCCGCCGCCGCGATCCTCAAATGCGTCTATGAAGGCCTGCTGGTGCCGTTCGACACCGCCTTGCGCATCGAGCAGCGCTATTTCACCGAGATCATGCAGACCAGGGAAGCGGCGGCGATGATTCGCTCGTTGTTTGTGTCGCTGCAGGAACTGAACAAGGGCGCCCGCCGCCCGGCCGGCGTGCCCGAAACCAAGTTCAAGAAGATCGGCATTCTCGGCGCCGGCTTCATGGGCGCCGGCATCGCCTATGTCACCGCCAAGGCCGGCATCCCGGTGGTGCTGCTCGACCGTGATCTGGAGTCGGCCGCCAAGGGCAAGGCGCATTCCGACAGCCTGGTCTCGGATCAGGTCAAGAAGGGCCGCGCCAAGCCGGAGGACAAGGACAAACTGCTGTCGCTGATCACGCCGACGGCGGACTACGCCGACCTTGCCGGCTGCGATCTGGTGGTCGAGGCGGTGTTCGAGGATTCGGGCGTCAAGAAGAGCGCCACCGAACAGGCGGAAGCCGTGTTGAAGCCATCGGCGATCTTCGCTTCGAACACCTCCACCATCCCGATCTCGTCGCTGGCCAAGAATTCGGCGCGGCCGAAGAATTTCATCGGCATCCATTTCTTCTCGCCGGTCGACAAGATGATGCTGGTCGAGATCATTTTGGGCAAGAAGACCGGCGACAAGGCGCTGGCCACCGCGATCGACTTCGTTCGCGCCATCAAGAAGACGCCGATCGTCGTCAACGACACGCGCGGCTTCTACGTCAACCGCTGCGTGCTGCGCTACATGTCGGAAGCCTACAAGATGCTGATCGAAGGTGTGCCCGCGCCGATGATCGAGAACGCGGCGAAGGCAGCCGGCATGCCGGTCGGCCCCCTGGCACTGACCGACGAAACGGCCATCGACCTTGCCCAGAAGATCATGAAGCAGACCATCAGGGATTTGGGCGACAAGGCGGTCGATCCCAAGCAGATGGCGCTGATCAACACCATGGTCGACGATCACGGCCGCTTCGGCCGCAAGAACGGCAAGGGTTTTTACGATTATCCGGCCAAGCCCGCCAAGAAGAAGCTGTGGCCGGGCCTCAGGGATCTCTATCCGCAGCTTGCACCCGAGAAGGTCGATTATGAGGAACTGCAGCAGCGGCTGCTGGTCACCATCGCGCTGGAAGCGGCCCGGGTGATGGAAGAAGGCATCGTCACCGACCCGCGCGAGGCCGATGTCGGCTCGATCCTCGCCTTCGGCTTCGCTCCCTATACCGGCGGTGCGCTGTCCTACATCGACGGCATCGGCGCCAAGGCGTTCGTCAAGATCGCCAGAAACCTGCAGAAGAAATACGGCGCCGAGTTCAAGGCGCCCAAGCTGCTGCTCGACATGGCCGAGAAGGGTGAGAGCTTCTACCAGCGCTTCGATCCCTATGCGAAAGGCGAGACCAGGAAAGCGGCGTGAGTAAGCCTTGCACTGTGGACAAGATGGCGGTCCGGGGTTAGAACAGGGAAGGTATTTTTTCCTGTTCAAAGGAGAGCGACACATGCTCTCGCATGACCGTGTCTGGGCTGCCATTGATGCTCTTGCCGAGCGCTATTCGCTTTCGGCCTCGGGGCTGGCCAAGCGTGCGGGGCTCGATTCCACCGCCTTCAACAAGTCGAAGCGCCTGTCGTCGGATGGCCGGCCGCGCTGGCCCTCGACCGAATCACTGGCAAAGATCATGGAGGCAACGGGCGCTTCCCTCGACGAATTCACCGGTTTGATTGAAGGTCGGGCCGGGGCCAGCCATGCGGCTTCGGTCGCCCGCCGAAGCTCCGTGCCGCTGCTCGGCTTTGCCCAGGCCGGCGCCGGCGGCTTCTTCGACGATGCCGGCTTTCCAGCCGGGCAGGGCTGGGATCTGATCGAACTGCCGACGCAATCGACCGAGAGTTCCTATGCTTTGCAGGTGCAGGGCGATTCCATGCTGCCGCTCTACCGCAATGGCGACGTCCTCATCGTCGAACCGGGCGCCGTTACCCGCAAGGGCGATCGCGTCGTCGTCAAGACCACATCAGGCGAAGTGATGGCCAAGGTGCTCGAGCGCCAGACCGTCAGGTCGATTGCGCTGGTCTCGCTCAATCCCGATCATCCCGACCGCGATATTCCCATGCGCGATGTCGAATGGGTGGCGCGGATTGTCTGGGCAAGCCAATAGGTTAAGCTGGTGCGGCTTCTCCATCACGCGCTGGCGGTTCTGATGGTCCCTGTGATGGCAGCCATCGTCGTCACTGGCGGTCGCACTCTGAAAGGTAGTGAAAGCGTCATCACCGTGGACCAGCTTGAGCCGGGCGCCGATGCGATGGCGCAGCAGGCTGCCGGGACGCTGCCCGAGGAGCCGGCTACATCGGCCATTGCAGCTCCGCAGCCGCCGAAGCCGGCGACGCATTCGAGGGCGATCGATCCCGAAATCGTCGCGCCGCCGGAACTGCCCGCCGACGGGCTTGAACGGATCGAGCCGCGCGAGCCGTTGAGCAAACTCGCGCTGGCCGTGCCGCCCAAGCCGAAAATGCCTGACGACTGGAACGGCACAAAGCTGTTCCAGCCGGTTGCGCCGGCCGCCGGCTTGATCGAGGCGAAGGGCTACTCGGTCGCGGTTTCCGGCATCGACATCGTCAGGCAGGACGAGATTTGCAGCGAGGACGGCAAGTCCTGGCCGTGCGGCGTCCGGGCGAGGACAGCGTTCCGCGCCTTCCTGCGCGGCCGCGCGGTGGTCTGCACGGTGCCGCCGCAGGGCGGCCGCGACCTGATCGCAGCCGAGTGCCGGATCGGCAAGCAGGATGTCGGTCAGTGGCTGGTCGAAAATGGCTGGGCGCGCGCCGCCAAGGGCGGCCCCTATGTCGAGGCCGGCGACAAGGCGCGCACGGGCAGGAAGGGCATTTTCGGATCGGCGCCCGATCTGTCGGGCATGCCGGCGATGCCGGCCGCGCCAGGCCCGGCACCTCAGGCGCCGGGTTCGATCCTGGAAGAGGTCGACGGCGTGCTCAAGCCAGCTGACCAGCCAGCGCCCGCTCAATGAGCGCACGCGTCTCGGCAACGCCATAGAGTGCTGCGAACGAGCCGAAGCGCGGGCCGCGCTCCTGGCCGATCAGCACCTGGTAGATCATCTGGAAGAAGGCGCCCGATACGCCGGGGCCGCCTTCCGGGCTCTGCTTGGAATGATCCTGATAGCGCTCGATCCTGCGTGCGACGTTGAGCGAGGCGTTCTGGATCGCTTCGCCGCTGGCGTCGGCGGGCAGCGCGCCAAGTGCTTCGTCGAGGGCTGCCAGCGCTTCGCGCTCGACCTCGTCGGCGGGCCGGAAGGTTTTCGTCGGCTTCACGAAATCGTCGAAATAGCGGATCGCATGGCCGACCAGCCGGTCGAGCTCTGGATGCGTCGCCGGCGTCACGCCTTGCGTATGACGTGAAATGAACCCCCACAGCACATCCTTGTTCTGCGCGTTGGAAGCGCTGACCAGATTGAGCAGCAGAGAGAACGGCACCGGCATGTCGATCGCGGGCGGGTTGCCGTCATGCATATGCCAGACCGGGTTGCCCAGCCGCTCCTTCCAGTCCTGGCGGGGATAGGCGGCGAGGAACGTGTAGTATTCATCCACGGCCCGCGGGATGACGTCGAAATACAGCTTCTTGGCCTGCCGCGGCCGTTGGTACATGTAGAGCCCGAGGCTTTCGGTCGGCGCATAGGTCAGCCACTCGTCGATGGTCAGCCCGTTGCCCTTCGACTTCGAGATCTTCTGGCCGTTCTCGTCGAGGAACAGTTCGTAGACGAAATGCTTCGGCGCCCGTCCGCCCAGAATGTTGCAGATACGGTCGTAGACCACCGCATTGGTCTGGTGGTCCTTGCCGAACATTTCGAAATCGACGCCAAGCGCTGCCCAGCGCATGCCGAAATCCGGCTTCCACTGCAGCTTCACGCGGCCGCCGGTGATCGAAAGCGTGGTCTCGGTGCCCTCGTCGTCGAAGGTGATGGTGCCGGCTTTGGCGTCGACATGCTTCATCGGCACGTAAAGCACGCGGCCGCTCTTCGGCGAGATCGGCAGGAACGGGCTGTAGGTCGCCTGCCGCTCGGGCCCGAGCGTCGGCAGCATCACCGCCATGATCTGCTCATAGCGCTCGGCAGCGCGCTTGAGCATCGCGTCGAAACGGCCGGCCTTGTAGTATTGCGTCGCGCTGGCGAACTCGTAGTCGAAGCCGAACGTGTCGAGGAAGCGGCAGAGCATCGCATTGTTGTGGTCGGCGAAGCTCGCATAGTCGCCGCCGAAGGGGTTGGGGACCGACGATAGCGGCTTGTGCAGATGCGGCTCGAGTGCGGCGCGGTCCGGCACGCTGTCGGGTATCTTGCGCATGCCGTCCATATCGTCGGAAAAGCACAGCAGCTTGGTCGCGACCTTGTCCTGCGTCAGGACACGGAAGGCATGGCGCACCATCGAGGTGCGCGCCACCTCGCCGAATGTGCCGATATGCGGCAGGCCGGACGGCCCGTAGCCGGTCTCGAACAGGACCGTTTGCGGAAAGTCGGCGCCTTTGTAGCGCTCGATGATCTTTTTGGCTTCCTCGAACGGCCACGCCTTGCTTTCGGTCGCGGCCGCCAGCAGCTCGGGGTTGAGATCGATGATGTTTGATCCCGCCATGTCACAGTTTTCCAAATCATCTGCCGGCCCGAAGGCGGGCCGCAGCAAGGGTTTTTCAACCGGTCTCTAGGCGTGCAGCGCCGGAGCGTCAACGCGTGCGGCGCTTTTTCCTTGCGGTGCAGAACGGGCGTTCTTAACTTCGAGGCCCGGTTCAAGGAGAAAAAATTGCCGACACCTCATGAAGCCCTGATCTATCTGATGGTCATCACCTCGGCCTCCGACCGCGACATGACCGATGTTGAACTGGCGCGGATCGGCGAGGTCGTCCGCTCCTGGCCGGTGTTCGAGGACTTCAACCACGACAGGCTGGTCGGCGTCGCCCAGGACTGCCAGAAGCGCCTGCACGAAAAGGATGGGCTGGAGGGCGTGCTGGCTGAAGTCGCCGAGGTCTTGCCCGAGCGGCTGCGCGACACCGCCTATGCCGCCGCCTTCGAGGTTGCCGCCGTCGACCTCGAAATGCGCATGGAAGAGGTGCGGGTGCTGCAGCTGATCCGGCGTCAGCTCGATCTCGACACGCTGACGGTTGCTGCCATCGGCCGCGCGGCCAAGGCGCGGCTGCGTACCCTGACCTGAAAGTCCTTGGCTTTAGAAAAAACTGACGGGGAAATAGCGCAGATAAAATTCGGCGAACGTGCCTTTCATTGAAATTTCCTGCAGCGCGTAGTCGATCGCTGCGGCCAGCGCCGGATTGTCAGCCTTGGTGGCGATGGCCATGCCCGTGCCCAGATATTCGGGCGCCAGATAGGGCCCGCCGGCAAAGCGGCAGCAGCCCGCCGCGTCCGAGCCGCCCAGCCAGAAAGCCAGGCGCATGCCGTCCCCGAAGGCGGCGTCGACCTTGCCGGCCTTGAGATCGGCATACAGTTCTTCTGGCCTGTCGAAAGGGACGACCTGGACCGTGTTGAAATAGTCGCGCAGCATGCGCTCATGCGCCGAGCCTGATATCACGCCGACACGCTTGCCGTGCAATTTGTCAAAGACGGGCTCGGTCAGCGCCTTGCCCTTCGGCATGATGAAGCGCGCCGGAAACTGCAGATAGGAGCGTGAGAAGGCGTAGGTCGCGCGCGATTCCGGTGTGGCGGCGATGCCGGCGATGATCGCCTCGCCTTCGCCTTTCCGCAGTGCGCCTTCCAGCTCGGCCCAGGGCAGGGCCTGGATCTGGCATTTTTCCACAATGCCAAGCTCGGCGCAGATGGCGCGTGCCAGATCGATGTGGAAGCCGGACAGCTTTCCCGCACCGTCGAGGAAGTTGAAAGGCGGGAAGTCCGTGGTGGTGAGGAATCTCAGCCGGGGCAGCGTCGAAAGGTCTGGTTTGGGCAGCCGCTCCTTGGCATCCCACAGCACCGGAACCTGAGGCGCCGCGGCGCGCGCACCGTCGGCGAACGACAGCAACCCGATCAGCATCGCAAAGGCGAAGGACCTCCACCGGAACGCCAAGATAAAACTCCGCCACAGTCGTGCTCGCACCGGTTTTGGTACGAAAATGGTACAGGCACAATGGTTTTTGATTTCAACACGCCGATTTCAGGATATGATTTAGCCGGTTTGCAAATCAGCTTCGGTCGCCTCGGTGAGAGGGAGCCACAAAATAAGTATGCGATTTGCAATCCGTGGTCGGTGGCGAAGTGTAAATCAGGCACGCATCATTGGCCGCAATGCACAAGGCAACATGGGGTTGATGTTGCGATGGGTCAGTTCGATCGCACGCTGGAATACATAGACCAACTGCAGCACGCCGCAACGGCGGCGGCGGTCTGCGAAAGGCTGCTGGGCATAACATCGGATTTCGGTCTCACCGCACTGATGGCGGGAACCGTCCCGCAGCCTGGCACGCCGGCCGGCCAGCAAAAGCAGCATGTGCTTCTCTGCGATTGGCCTGGCGAGTGGCTGGAGCGCTATGTCGCGCGCAACTATGTCGATCATGACCCGGTCGTCAGCCATATGAAACAGTTGCAGGCGCCCTTCCAGTGGCACGAAGCGTCCCAAGGCATCCGCATAGACAAGAGCAGCGGCGAGGTGATGGGCGATGCCGGCGCCTTCAAACTGCGCGATGGGTTGGCCTTTCCGCTGATCACGCTCGACGGCCAGATCGTCATGGTGTCGCTGGGCGGCGAGGCCGTGGAATTGTCCGCCGCCGAATTCGGCCAGGTGTCGCTGGTCTCGACCTACGCGGTTGGCCGCGCCATGCAACTCCACACCATGGCGAACAAGACCATCGATCATATCGTGCTGACGCCGCGCGAGCGCGAATGCCTGCAATGGGCCGCCGTCGGCAAGTCCGAATGGGAGATTTCGCAAATCCTCGGCATTTCCGAACACACCTCGGAGAAACATCTTCTTAACGCCAAAAGCAAACTAGGTGCCGTCAACAGGGTGCAGGCCGTCGCGGAAGCGATACGGCGCGGCTACATTAGTTAGGTCGGCCGTGCCGACCTGAAATCCTTGCCTACGCGATCACGCAATTTTCTCATCAAAGCACGGCCGTATCTTCCTCTGAACGCAGGAGACGGCGGAATGCTTTTTTCCCTTACAACCCAGGAATTGATGGAACGTCCCGACCTTTGGGAGGCCGTCCATCGTTTGCGCTACAAGATATTCGTCGAGGAGATGGGGTGGGATGACCTCAGGCGCCCCGACGGGCTCGAACTCGACCAGTTCGATCACGACGAGGCGGTCCATCAGATCGTCATCAGGGGCGGTGAAGTGGCGGGTTATCAGAGGATGTTGCCGACGACGCGGCCACATCTGCTGACCGAGGTCTTGACCGATCTTTCCGAAGGAACGCCGCCGTCGGGTCCAAACATCTGGGAATTGACCCGCTATGCGGTGGCTCCCGGTTTTCGCGATGGCCGTCGCGGCGTTTCGACCGTCGGCACCGAACTGATTGCCGGTTTCGTCGAGTGGGGGCTGAAGCGCGGCGTCGACAAGGTGATCATCGAGTTCGAGCCGATGTGGGTGCTGCGCGCCTTGCAACTGCATTTCCTGGCGACCCCGCTTGGCTATCAGCGCACCTATGGCAACCAGCAGGTGGTCGCCACCTTGCTGACCTTCAACGAGCACACACTCGATGTGGTGCGGTCGCGCCGCAATCATTTTGCTCCCGTGCTGGCCAGGGGATATCCCGACATGCTCGGGCAAAGGCGTGCGTCATGAGATCGGAGACAGTCATGAGCACACACCCGCAACCTGAACTTCGCAACCACACGCTGGTGGTCACCGTGTCGTCGAGTGACGGCCGGCCGGTGCTGGACAGGAGGGCCTATGAAAGCCTGGCAAGGACCTTCCATGAAGCAGCCGACAATGAGGAGGTTCGCGTCGTCGTCTTGCGCGGCCTGGCAGGCTGTTTCTGTCTGGGCGGCGACTTCTCCGAATTCCTCGACGCCACCAAGCACCAGAAACTGATCGCCGCCGTCACCGACCTGTTCCGCACGCTGGCGACGTTTCCAAAGCCCATCCTTGCCTGCGTCGATGGCGATGCCGTCGGTGTCGGCTGCACCATCCTGTTCCATTGCGACATGGTGATCGCGTCCGATGAGAGCACGTTCAGGGTGCCGTTCGTCGATTTCGGCCTGGTGCCGGATGCGGCGACCAGCATCCTGGCGCCGCAGAAGCTCGGCTACGCCGGTGCCTTCCGCTTCTTCTGCCTCGGCGACACGCTTCGCGCCGAAGATGCCAGGGCGCTCGGCCTGGTCGCGGAGATCGTGCCGGGAGGCACCGTCGAGGAGGCGGCCCTTGGTCGGGCAAGACAGCTCGTCAAGAAGCCGGTCGCCGCCCTGCTGCAGACGCGCGGCCTGCTGAAGGGGAACACCGAGGCCCTCTGCGACCGCATCGATCAGGAGATCTCGCTTTTCCAGCAGGCGCTGCAGGATGATACGACGCTGCGGCGATTGCAGCGTATCGCCAGGCTGGCGGCTTAAGCATCATGATTGCGTCGCGCGGTTCCTTGCCGCGCGACGCAAAAAAGCGTCAATCCTGTTTTCCCAGGAATGACGGCCCTTCGCCGATGATCTTCTTGTCTTCCTTGCCGATGATTTCGAGATCGCGCCCCTCATAGGGCAGAAACGAAAGGATGCGCCGCATGACCGCCAGCCGCGCGCGCCGCTTGTCATTGGCCCGTACGATGATCCATGGCGCGAATTCCTTGTGGGTGCGCTCGAACATGGTGTCGCGCACCTTGGTGTAGTCGTCCCACTTGGTGATGCCCGCAACGTCGATGGGCGAAAACTTCCAGCTCTTCAGCGGGCTGTAGCGGCGGTCGTGGAAGCGCTCGAGCTGCGTTTCCCGGCCGATGTTCAGCCAGAATTTGAAGAAGTGAATCCCCTCGTTGGAGATCATCCGCTCGAAATGCGGCGTCTCGTCGAGAAACTGCTCGTGCTGCTGCGGCGTGCAGAAACCCATCACCGGCTCGACGCCGGCGCGATTGTACCAGGAGCGGTCGAAGGTGACGAATTCGCCTGAAGTCGGGAAGTGGTCGACATAGCGCTGGTAGTACCATTGCCCCAGTTCGGTCGGGGTCGGCTTGGTCAGCGCCACGTTGCGTGCGGTGCGCGGATTGAGGTACTGGCGCACCACGAAGATCGTGCCGCCCTTGCCGGCAGCGTCGCGGCCCTCGAACAGCGCCATCACCCGTTTGCCGGTCGACTGCAGCCAAGCCTGCGCCTTGACCAGCTCGATCTGCAGCTTCTCGAGCGTCTCGTCATACTCATCACTTTTCATCTTCTTGTCGTAGGGATAGCCGCCGGCAGTCAGCTTGTTGTCCTCGACCCAGTCGGGAAGCACGGGGTTTTCGATGTCGAACTCCCGTTCCTTGCCGCCGATCCTGATCTTCAGCGGCCCCGAAGTTGGCGCGGCGGGACTTTCCTTGGCTTTTTTCATCGAGACGAACCCTTTCCAGCTTCCGGACTCATGCTATGGGGAGCCTCCGGAACGGTCTAGTGGAAGTTTTCCGCCACCGTGGACCGGGTGCGAAGGCATGGGGTGCGGGCCCGCGGGCAGATGGCTGACCTGGACACAGAGCAGAGAGGCATCACGCAAACCATGGCCGCACGGCTGTGGAACAGCCGCTGGCTGCTTGCGGCCGGCGTCGTCGCGGTCGTCGCCGTTTATGCCTTGGCCGGGATTTCAGCCTATATCGTCCTCGCGGCGCTGCTGTTGCTGCTTGCAGCGGCAATACTGCCGGCCGCCGGCGCGCGCCAATCCACCGGCAGCGGAGCTGCCATCGAGGCCACCGGCCTACAGAGGCTCTCGGGTGAATATCTGGCCGCCGCCGTCGCCGATCCGCTGATCATCTTCGACCGGGCTGCCACCATCGTCCATGCCAACGCCGCCGCCTTCGCCGCTTTCGGCGGCATCGCGCCAGGCATGTCGCTGTCGCTGAAATTCCGGGCGCCGGAAATGCAGGCTCTGCTGGATGGCGTGCTATCGGGCGACGTCGCCTCCGATGTCGTCGACTACATGGAGAAGCTGCCGGTCGAACGGGCTTACCGGGTGAGCGTGTCCTCGGTCGGTCATGCCACCGATCTCTATGTGCTGGTGTTCAAGGACCAGAGCGAAACGCGCAGGATCGACCGCATGCGCGCCGACTTCATCGCCAATGCCAGCCACGAACTGCGCACCCCGCTTGCCTCCATCGCCGGCTTTATCGAAACGCTGCGCGGACCAGCCCGCAACGACGCGGCGGCGCGCGACCAGTTTCTGCAGATCATGCAGAGCCAGACCGGCCGCATGGCGCGTCTGATCGACGATTTGTTGTCGCTGTCGCGGCTCGAGATGAAACCCTATCTGAAGCCGGGAACCGAGGTGGACCTGCGCCAGACCGTCGACAGCGTCATCGACTCGCTCGGACCGCTGGCCAGCGAAAACGCCGTTGCCATCGAGCGGCGCTACGCCGACGGACCGCTTCATGTGCCTGGCGATCGCGATGAGCTTTTCCAGGTTTTCGAGAACCTCCTGGAAAACGCCTGCAAATACGGGCAGTCGGGTGGGCGCGTGGTTGTATCCATAGCGCATAGCGATGCCGGACCAGAGCCGGGCATCGACGTCACGATCAGGGACTTTGGCCCTGGCATTCCCGAGGAGCACATTCCGCGCATTACCGAGCGCTTCTACCGCGTCGATGTCGAGACCAGCCGGACCCAGAAAGGCACCGGCCTCGGCCTGTCGATCGTCAAGCATATCCTGACGCGCCACAACGCCCGGCTTTCGATCAAGTCCGAAGTCGGCAACGGCGCGGCATTCTCGGTTCATTTGCCGGCGCACTGATACCGCCCTAATTCAAGGGGACTGTTTCTTTTTTCTGTCATCCGGCTAGCGTATCAGCGGGGATTCGAGGAAACGACTCAAAATCAAAACACCCCGTGGGAAGGCATTTTGCCATGCAGTCCGTGCACATCGTCAGCGCTTATGACGAGGAGTTGAAATATCTGTCGAAGCGCATCGCCGCGATGGGTGGCCATGCCGAGCGCATGGTCGAACAGGCGGTCACCGCTCTCGTCAATGCCGACCCGGGCCTTGCCCAGAAGGTCATCCGCGACGATACCGTACTGGACGAGGGCCAGCGCGAAATCGACGACAAGGCGATCATCATCATTGCAAAGCGTCAGCCGATGGCGGCGGATTTGCGCGAGATCGTCGGGACCATCCGCATCTCCGCCGACCTCGAACGGGTTGGCGATCTCGCCAAGAATGTTGCCAAGCGGGTGGTCGCCGTCACCGACGGACGCCAGCCGACCAGCCTGTTCCGCGGCCTTGAGGCCCTCTCCAACCTGGCGTTGACCCAGCTCAAGGAAGTGCTCGACGTCTACGCGTCCCGTTCGGTGGAGAAGATCGGCTTCGTGCGCGATCGTGACGACCAGATCGACGCCATGTACACATCGCTGTTTCGCGAATTGCTGACCTACATGATGGAAGATCCGCGTAACATCACCCCCTGCACGCATCTGCTGTTTTGCGCCAAGAACATCGAGCGTATCGGTGATCACGCCACCAACATAGCCGAGACCATCTATTACATCGTCACCGGCGATCAGTTGCCGGCTGAGCGGCCCAAGGGCGACAAGACCGACAAAATCAGCCTTTCCGAGACGCAGCCGGTGAAGTGAACGCCGCCTCTCGAACCCTCACCCGATTTACGATAAGCTTTCCGGGCCTTGCCTCTATCCTCGTGCGTGGATTTGCTCCGGGAGGTCGTGATGGAAAATGTTCGGAACCTGACCCCGGCGCCTGCGCCGATATCCGGCATTATCGCTTGCGGCGTTTACACGGCGGGGCGCCGCATCGCCGACATTCCCATCGAGGAAGCCGGCGAATGGGCAAAAAAATCCGGTCATGTCGTCTGGATCGGCCTGTTGGAGCCCGACCGTAACCTGTTGCTGCGCGTCCAGGCGCAGTTTCACCTGCATGAGCTGGCGATCGAGGATGCCGAGCACCCGCACCAGCGACCGAAGATCGAGCAATATGGCGACGCCTTGTTCATCGTCGCCCGCACCGCGCAGCTGATCGAGGGCCGGGTCACCTTCGGCGAGACCCATTTGTTCGTCGGCTCAGGCTACATAGTCAGCGTCAGGCACGGTCCCTCGACGTCCTATGCCGCCGTTCGTCAGCACTGGGAAAGCTGCCCGCACTCGCTGGCCAAGGGCGAGGATTTCGTCCTCTATGCCATCCTCGATTTCATCGTCGACAATTACATGCCGGTGCTCGAGCAGATCGAGGACGAGGTCGAGGCGATCGAGGACAAGGTTCTGCTGAAGCCGATGACCGCTCCCGACATAGAGCGGCTCTATATGCTGCGCCGCGATCTCCTGCGCCTGCGCAATGCCGCGCTTCCGCTGGTCGAAGTCTGCCGAAGGCTGACCAGCGCCGAGCTGCCGCAGATCCACACCGCCATGCATCCGCTGTTCCGCGACGTCACCGATCACATCCGCACCGTTCAGGAGAAGATCGACAGCCTGCGCGAGGTGCTGGCATTCGCTTTCGAGGCGAGCTTGCTGGTCGGCCAGAGTCAGGAAACGGCCAACACCAAGAAGCTCGCTTCCTGGGCCGCAATCCTGGCGGTGCCGACGGCGCTCGCCGGCATTTACGGCATGAACTTCAGCGACATGCCGGAACTGAAGATGGAATACGGCTATCCGGTGGTTCTGGCCACGATCGCGCTGATCTGCGCGTTTCTGTATTGGCGGTTCAGGAAGAATGGCTGGTTGTGAAGTAGGGCAGTAGGGCAGTAGGGCAGTAGGGCAGTAGGGCAGTAGGGCAGTAGGGCAGTAGGGCAGTAGGGCAGTAGGGTGGCATTTCGTGAGCGCGACTTTCCGCGCACATACTGCCCTACTGCCCTATTCCCTTATCTACCTGCTCCGCCGCCGCTCCGATGCCGGCTGGAATGCCACGCGGGCGTGGTACTTGCAGTAGGGACCGGTTTCGGCGGCATCGTTGCCGCAGAAATGGAAGTCCTCTGAAAGCGGATCGCCGTTCGGCCATTTGCAGGTCCGCTCGGTCAGCTCGACCAGCTGCAGATGCCGCGAGATCGGCAGCACGACATTTTCGACCGGGCGGATGTAATGGCGTGCCACGGGTTCGGCGTCGAACTGCGTCTGCAAAGCCGTCGCGCCGACCGATGTGGTGACATGGCGTGCCGTGGTTGCGGCGCGTGATACCGATTTCTGGACGGTCGATCCTTGCGCTGCCTTCTTCTGGCGTGCCGGCGTGGCGGTCGAGCGACCGCGGCCCGACAGTTTCAGCCGATGCACCTTCCCGATGACCGCATTGCGGCTGACCCCTCCAAGCTGCGCAGCAATCTGGCTTGCGCTCAGACCCTCCGACCACAGTTTTCTCAAGAGTTCTACCCGCTCGTCAGTCCAGTTCATGAGACCGCGCTCCTCTAAGCGTGCGGCAATCGGAATCCTTCTCCCGACCCGGCAACATTTGCCAGGGCAGACACCACATATATCTGGTGATTAGGTCCGCCGCACGAAATCTAGTTATTTCTCGACTACAACTACTCTATGCGCTGACTCGGTGACAAGAGTCCCAAGTGCAACACGAATCGGTTTTTTCGGTTTTCCCCAACTTGCCCGGTCGCTTATGAGCCGGCGTCCCGTCGGGGGGCTTGCCGCGCGCCACTACGCGACGTTTTCGTTGACTTCATGGCCGAAAAACAGGATAAGCCGCACAGGCCGCCGCTTTGGCGGCTTTTTTGATTTTCCGGTACCGGAGACGCATATAATGAGCGGTTCGGCGCTTTACGAGACCTTTGCTCGCGCACCCCTGGTCTTCGACCACGGGGAAGGCACATGGCTGATTACCGACAAGGGCGAGCGATATCTCGATTTCGCCGGCGGCATCGCCGTCAATTCGCTGGGCCACAGCCATCCGCACCTAGTCGCCGCACTCACCGAGCAGGCAGCCAAGCTGTGGCATGTCTCCAACCTCTACGAGATCCCCGGGCAGAGCCGGCTTGGCGAACGGCTGGCCGACGCCACCTTCGCCGACAAGGTGTTCTTCACCAATTCCGGCGCCGAGGCGCTGGAATGCGCGATCAAGACGGCGCGGCGCTACCATTTCGTCAAAGGCCATCCCGAGCGCTTCCGCATCATCACCTTCGAAGGCGCCTTCCATGGCCGCACGCTGGCGACCATCGCGGCTGGCGGCCAGTACAAGTATCTCGAGGGCTTCGGCCCCAAGGTCGAAGGTTTCGACCAGGTCGGCTTCGACGACATTGACGCCGCCGAAAAGGCGATCACGCCGCAGACGGCCGCGATCCTGATCGAGCCGGTGCAGGGCGAGGGCGGTATCCGCCCGGTGCCGACGCAGTCGCTGAAGCGGCTCAGGCAATTGTGCGAGCAGCACGGCCTGCTGTTGATCTACGACGAGGTCCAGTGCGGCATCGGCCGCACCGGCAAGCTGTTCGCACATGAATGGTCGGGTGTAACGCCCGACATCATGGCGATTGCCAAGGGTATCGGCGGCGGCTTCCCGATGGGCGCCTGCCTTGCCACGGATGAAGCGGCGGTCGGCATGACCGCCGGCGTGCATGGCACCACGTTCGGCGGCAACCCGCTTGCCATGGCGGTCGGCAACGCCGTGCTCGATGTCGTGCTGGAAGACGGCTTCCTCGAAGATGTCCAGCGCAAGGCGCTGCTGATGAAGCAGGGTCTGGCGTCGGTCGCCGACGAGTTTCCCGAAATCATCGAGGACATCAGGGGTGCCGGGCTGATGCTCGGCCTCAAATGCGCCATGCCCAACACCAAGGTGAACATGGCCTTGCGCGACCAGCATCTGCTGGCGGTTCCGGCCGGCGACAACGTCATTCGCCTGTTGCCGCCGCTTACCGTCACCGACGCCGAGATCCATGACGCGCTCAACCGCATCCGCGCCGGCGCCAAGGGCCTGGCGGAGGCGATCGCTTCCGCCGCGGCGAAGTAATCCCGGAATCATTGCTGATGTCAGTTCGCCATTTCACCGATCTTTCCACCGTTTCCGAAGGCGACCTGCGCTTGATGCTGGACGACGCGGTGGTGCGAAAGGCGCGGCTCAAGGCCGGCGAGCGCACCAAACCGCTCGAAGGCAAGGTGCTGGCGATGATCTTCGACAAGCCGTCGACGCGCACGCGCGTCTCCTTCGACGTCGGCATGCGGCAGCTCGGCGGCGAGACCATCATGCTGACCGGCACCGAGATGCAGCTCGGCCGTTCCGAGACCATCGCTGACACCGCCAAGGTGCTGTCACGCTATGTCGATGCGATCATGATCCGCACCACCTCGCATGAGCGGCTGCTGGAATTGACCGAGAACGCCACCGTGCCGGTGATCAACGGACTGACCGACGATACCCATCCCTGCCAGCTGATGGCCGATATCATGACCTTCGAGGAACATCGCGGTCCGGTAGCCGGCAAGACCATCGCCTGGACCGGCGACGGCAACAATGTGCTGCATTCCCTGCTCGAGGCCTCGGCCCGGTTCCGCTTCAACCTCAACGTCGCCGTTCCCGAAGGCAGCGAGCCGGCGCAGAAGCATATCGACTGGTCGCAGGCGCATGGCGGCAAGCTGCACTTTACCCGCTCGCCCGAGGAAGCCGTCGATCAGGCCGACTGCATCGTCACCGATTGCTGGGTGTCGATGGGCCAGGAGCATCGCGCCCGCGGCCACAATGTGTTCTCGCCCTACCAGGTCAATGCCAAGCTGATGGCGAGAGCCAAGCCGGACGCGCTGTTCATGCACTGCCTGCCGGCGCATCGCGGCGAGGAAGTGACAGACGAGGTTATCGACGGACCGCATTCGGTGGTCTTCGACGAGGCCGAGAACCGGCTCCATGCCCAGAAGGCCGTGCTTGCCTGGTGTCTAGGCGCTTGAAGTGTCTGGGCGCTTGATCCCTGGGAGCTTGATCTGCGGGCGTGTGATGCCTATTTGCGCCGCATCACGCAAATCAAGCGCGTTTCGACGCATGCGCCCCGGAGGGCGGCATGGCCGCGCCCTGGAGCTTTGTCATGTTGGAAACCTATCAAGTGACTGAACATCACCCCAAACTCGGCGAATTCGGCTATGCCGGCGACGATCACGTCGTGCCGTTCGAGGTCGGCCCTCTCGACGTGCGCGGCCGCACGGTCCAACTCGGGCCGATGCTGGACGCCATCCTCAGCCGCCACGATTATCCCGAGCCGGTCGCCCGCCTGCTGGCGGAGGCCTGTGTGCTGACCGTGCTGCTCGGCACTTCGCTGAAGTTCGAGGGCAAGTTCATCCTGCAGACCCGCACCGACGGACCCGTCGACATGCTGGTTGCGGATTTTTCCACGCCCTCGGCGCTGCGCGCCTATGCGCGTTTCGATGCCGACCGGCTGGAAGCGCTGGTCGCGGCGGGCGAAATGTCCCAGCAGACGCTGCTCGGCAGTGGCGTGCTGGCGCTGACCATCGACCAGGGCGCCCATACGCAGCGCTATCAGGGTATCGTCCAGCTCGATGGCGAGACCCTGGAAGACGCGGCACGCACCTATTTCCGTCAGTCGGAGCAGATCCCGACGGATATCAGGCTGTCGGTGGCCAAGCTTTTGACGCCCGGTCCCGGCGGCGCCCGCGAGCAATGGCGCGCCGGCGGTATCCTGGCGCAGTTCCTGCCGCAGTCGCCCGAGCGCATGCGCGTCCCGGACCTGCCGGGCGGCGATGGCGATCCGCGTGAGGAGATCCACGATCCGGTCGACAATTCCTGGCAGGAGTTGCTGGCTCTGCTCGGCACCATCGAGCCGACCGAACTGATCGACCCGACGATCGGCGCCGAGCGGCTGCTCTACAGGCTGTTCCACGAGCATGGCGTGCGCGTCTTCGGCGGCGTTCCGGTCGCCGACCAGTGCTCGTGCTCCAGGGACAAGATCCGCGGCATCCTCGAGGGTTTTTCCGCCCAGGAGATCAAGGACAGCACCGAAGACGGCGGCATCCACGTCGCCTGCGAATTCTGTTCGAAGCAATATGATTTCGACCCGGCGGAATTCGCGGCCCAGTAGAGTAGAAACCACGCCTCACCGGTCGCTCCGCGGCCGGTGAGGCGAAATCAATTCACCGTCCGCCGCGTCCCCGGCAAGTCCAGCGAAAACGCCGGAATGGCGATGTCGAACGTCTCGCCCCGCTTGTTGCGCATCGTGTAATGCCCGACCATGATGCCGGACGGTGTCGAGAGCGGGCAACCGGATGTGTACTGGTAGCTGTCGCCGGGATTGAGTTCGGGCTGGTCGCCGACCACGCCGGGGCCGCGCACTTCCTCGACCCGGCCGGTGCCGTCGGTGATGTGCCAATAGCGCGACAGAAGCTGCACGAAATCGTCCGACTGATTGTCGATCGTTATCTGATAGCCCCAGACATAGCGGTTCTCAGAGGGATCCGAACGGTCCTCCAGATAGAACGGCCTGACCTGCACTTCGATGTTGCGCGTGACGGCGCTATACATAAGCGGCTCCAAAAAACGGTTCCAGCGGAACTTTCGGCGCTCCGTGCGGTTAGGTCAACCGATCGAAGCCTCCTCTGGCCGGCCTCGCGGGCAGGTGCCGACAAAGAATGTCATTTAAGTGACATATGACAATGATGGTGTGCGCGGACTGGTGACGCGCGACTCGGGCGCTCTGCTGAACTGTTGAAACCGGCCATCTTGCGGACCGGTTTTCCTGGAGTGACCGGATCTCGATGCAACTCACTCTCATAGCCGCCACGCTTTCAACCGTCCTCATCCTCTCGAATCTCGCCAGCATCGTGCTCGCCGCGTCGCGTCTGAGACGGCGTCGCACCATTGCGCCGCCGGCCGGCAAGCCGCGGCCGGTGTCGATCGTCGTGCCGTCGCGCGGCGTCGAGCCGTTCACGCAGGAGACGCTGGAGCGCGCCTTCTCGCTCGACTGGCCGCGCTATGAGCTGATTTTCTGCGTCGCCCATGCCGACGATCCGGTGGTCAAATTGATAAACAGGACGATCGTCCGGTTTCCGAAAGTGCCGGCCCGGCTGCTTGTCGGCGACGACCGCATCAGCGCCAATCCGAAACTCAACAATTGCGTCAAGGGCTGGGAAGCGGCGCGGCACGACTGGGTCGTCCTGGCCGATTCCAACGTGCTGATGCCGAGGGACTACATCCAGCACCTGATGGCTGCCTGGCGGCCCGGCACCGGCCTTGTCTGCTCGACGCCGATCGGCTCGCGGCCGGCCGGCTTCTGGGCCGAGGTCGAATGCGCTTTCCTCAACACGCTGCAGGCGCGCTGGCAGTATGCCGGCGAGGCGCTCGGCCTCGGCTTTGCCCAGGGCAAGAGCATGCTCTGGAACAAGCCGATGCTCGACGCCAATGGCGGCATCCGCGCGCTGGCCGCCGAGATCGCCGAGGATGCCGCTGCGACCAAGCTGGTGAACAGTCTCGGCCTGCGCGTCAATCTCGTCGCCGCCCCCTTCGAGCAGCCGCTTGGCCGGCGCTCGTTTGACGACATCTGGTCGCGTCAGGCCCGTTGGGCGCGCCTGCGCCGCGTCACTTTCCCGCTGTTCTTCGCACCCGAAATCCTGACCGGTGCCGTGGTGCCGCTGGTGCTTGCGCTGATTGCAGCGGCAAGCGCCGGCTTCAGCCTCTGGGCAACCGCCCTTGCCGTGCTGGCGGCCTTCTATCTTCCGGAGTGCGCCCTGGCCTGGTCCAAGGGCTGGTACCTGTCGCCACGCATGGTCGCCGCGATCATGGCGCGCGACCTGATCCTGCCGGCGATGTGGGGGCGCGGCTGGCTCGGCGGCGCCGTCGACTGGCGCGGCAATGCGATGACCATCGGCACCAAGACGGCCGAGCTGGAAGAGACGCCGTCCGGCGCCTGAAGGCCTCCTACCTGGCCTTCAGCGCCTGCGCGATGTCCTCGAGCAGATCGTCGGTATCCTCCAGGCCAACCGACAGCCTGAGCGTGCCCGGCCCGATGCCGAGCTCGGCGCGCGCCTCGTCGCTGAGGTTCTTGTGCGTCGTCGTCGCCGGGTGGGTGATCAGGCTCTTGGCGTCACCGAGATTGTTGGAGATCAGGACGATGTCGAGCGCGTTCTGCAAGGCGAAGGCCGCCTGCTTGCCGCCCTTGACGTCCAGGCAGATCAGCGTCGAGCCGCCCGACATCTGCTTCTTGACGATGTCGGCCTGCGGATGGTCGGCGCGGCCGGGATAGATGACGCGCGCGATTTCCGGCCGTTCGGCCAGAAAATCGGCGATCCGGCCGGCACTTTCCGTCTGCTGGTGTACGCGCAGCGGCAGCGTTTCCAGGCCCTTCAGCAGCGTCCAGGCGTTGAAAGGCGAAAGGCTTGGGCCGGTATGGCGGAAATAGTCGTGCAGGTTCTCGTCGATCCACTTCTTGTCCGACAGGATGACGCCGCCGAGACAGCGCCCCTGGCCGTCTATGTGCTTGGTCGCCGAATAGACGACGATATGGGCGCCGAGCTGCAAGGGCTTCTGCTGCAGGGGCGTGGCGAAGACATTGTCGACGATCAGCCTGGCGCCGATCGAATTGGCAAGCGAAGCGACAGCGGCGATATCGACCACTTCCAGCGTCGGATTGGTCGGGCTTTCCAGGAAGAACAGCTTGGTGTTCGGCTTGACCGCCTTTTCCCAGTTGGCGATGTCGGTGCCGTCGACCAGCGTCGCCTCGATGCCGTATCTCGGCGCCAGCGTCTCGACCACCCAGCGGCAGGAGCCGAACAGCGCGCGTGCCGCCACGATATGGTCGCCGGCCTTGGCGCTGCACAGAAGGGCGGCCGTTACCGCCGCCATGCCCGACGCGGTGGCGCGCGCGTCTTCCGCACCTTCCAGCGCGCACATGCGCTTCTCGAACATGTCGACGGTCGGATTGGCGTAGCGCGAATAGATGAAACCCGGCTCTTCGCCCTTGAAACGGGCTTCGGCGGCTTGCGCCGTTTCGTAGACATAGCCTTGGGTGAGATAGATCGCTTCTGACGTTTCGCCGAAACCGGAACGCAGCGTTCCGCTGTGCACGAGTGCCGTCTGAGGCTTCCAGTTGCGCTTCTTGGTGCTCATCGCTTTTCTTCCAGACACAAAAAAACCGGCCGCGAAAGTCGCAACCGGTCCATACGGCCTTGCGGCCCGACGGTCCTTTAGCGACTTGTTTAACGTGGCTGCAAGCCGACCGGCCAAATCACCACGGGATAACGACCCTTTAGACCCGCACCGCGCTTGCGTCAATTGCTGGCTTCATTAAGAGGTTTGTACCAAGCAGGAGTGGAGCCTTGCGGCAGACAGGCATTCTTCCCGACCAGGACATATCGGCGCTGTTCCAGTCCGGCGCGCTGAAGTCGGCGCGTGCGCTCGACACCGACCAGATCCAGCCGGCCAGCGTCGATCTCAGGCTCGGCGACAAGGCCTGGCGGGTGCGCGCCTCCTTCCTGCCCGGCCCCAATCACAAGGTCTCGGAAAAGCTCGACCGGCTGCAACTGCACGAGATCAATCTGGCCGAGGGCGCGGTGCTGGAGACCGGCTGCGTCTACATCGTGCCCCTGCTTGAAAGCCTGGCGCTGCCGGCGGACATTTCAGCCTCGGCCAATCCGAAGAGTTCGACCGGACGGCTCGACATCTTCACCCGCGTCATGACCGATCGCGGCCACGAGTTCGACAAGATCGCGGCCGGCTATCATGGCCCGCTCTTTCTGGAAGTCAGCCCGCGCACCTTCCCGATCGTCGTCCGCACCGGGTCGCGCCTGTCGCAGATCCGTTTCCGCACCGGCAATGCGCTGCTCTCCGAAGCCGAGTTGCACGACCTGCATCGCACGCAGATGCTGGTCGCCACCGAGCCGCCGAACATTTCCGGCGGCGGCATCGCGCTGTCGATCGACCTCAACGGCGATCAAAGCGGCTTGGTCGGCTATCGCGGCAAGCATCACACCGGCCTCGTCGATGTCGACAAGCGCGCGGCCCAGGAAGTCGTCGACTTCTGGGAACCGATCCACAAGAGCGGCGCCGGCGAACTGGTGCTCGACCCCGATGAATTCTACATCCTCGTCAGCCAGGAGGCGGTGCATGTGCCGCCGCTCTACGCCGCCGAGATGACGCCCTTCGATCCGCTGGTCGGCGAATTCCGCGTCCATTATGCCGGCTTCTTCGATCCGGGCTTCGGCCATTCCGCATCCGGCGGCACCGGCAGCCGGGCGGTGCTGGAAGTGCGCAGCCATGAAGTGCCGTTCATCCTCGACCACGGCCAGATCGTCGGCCGGCTGGTCTACGAGCATATGCTGAAGCGGCCGCAGGCGCTCTACGGCACCGATCTCGGCTCCAACTACCAGGCGCAGGGCCTGAAGCTGTCCAAGCATTTCCGCGCCGCGCGCTGACCCTCATTGCCCCAAGGCAAAATACTTGCCTGTACCGGCTCGCCATGCTTGGCTGCCTTGCCGCCCGTCAAGCTGGCGGCGTTCAAGGGGAACCAAGAAAATGCGATTTTCGAAATGGGTCATATCGGCGGCGGGCGCTGCCATGCTGGCAACACTGGCCGGCTCTCTGTCGGTGCAGGCAGCCGAAAAAATCAAGATCGGCACCGAGGGCGCCTATCCGCCGTTCAACACCATTACCGCCGACGGCAAGGTCGAAGGCTTCGACATCGACATCGCCAATGCGCTGTGCGCGCAGATGAAGGTCGAATGCGAGATCGTTACCCAGGACTGGGACGGCATCATTCCCGCTTTGCAGGCCAAGAAATTCGACGCCATCATCGCCTCGATGAGCATCACCGAGGAGCGCAAGAAGCAGGTCGCCTTCACCAACAAATATTATACGACACCGCTGGCTCTGGTGGCGCCGAAGGACACCGATCTCACCTCGACCGAACCGGCGGCCCTTGCCGGCAAGACGGTCGGTGCCCAGGCTTCGACCACGCAGGCCGACTATGCCCAGAATGAATATGGCAAGGCGGGCGCGGAGGCCAAACTCTATCCCACCCAGGAAGAGGCGATCACCGACCTGACCAACGGTCGTCTTGACGCCGTGATCTCGGACAAGTTCGTGCTGATGGACTGGCTGAAGAAAGCAAGCGACGGCTGCTGCAAGCTGGTCGGCGACGTCAAGGGCACCGAGACCCAGGCCGGCATCGCCGTGCGCCTGGACGACACGGCCCTGCGCGACAAGCTCAACGCGGCCATCGACGCGATCGTTGCCGACGGCACCTACAAGAAGATCCAGGCCAAGTATTTCGACTTCGATATTTATTGAGGCAGAGGCGCCTTTTTCCTTCTCCCCTTGTGGGAGAAGGTGTCGCCGGAGGCGACGGATGAGGGGTGTTCCAGGGAACGCCAACGTTTCACTCCGCTGGAACACCCCTCATCCGTCTCGGCGCTAACGCGCCGATCCACCTCCCACTTGGGGAGAAGGAAAAGGCGCGCTCTCAAAGCGCCTTCACAGCCACCTTCACCGGCTGCTCGATCTCGAGCGGGTTGCGTAGCGGCAGGCCGAAATCCCCGGCCTCGATCTCGAAGACATCGCCGGCCTCGGTCGTGATGCCGTCGGCGAAGGACAGCGTCGCCGTGCCGAACATGTGCACATGCACGTCACCCGGCTGGCGAAAAGCCGCGTATTTGAAATGATGATGTTCGAGATTGGCGATGGTGTGCGACATGTTCGCTTCGCCGGACAGGAACGGCTTTTCCCACAGCACCTCGCTGTCGCGCACGATGCGCGAGGTGCCGCGGATGTCGGACGGCAGGTCGCCGATCAGGATCTCCGGCCCGAACGAGGCGTTGCGCAGCTTGGAATGCGCGAGGAACAGATAGTTCACGCGCTCGGTGACGTGGTCGGAAAACTCGTTCGACAGCGTGAAGCCGACGCGGAAAGGTGCGCCGTCGTCGCCGATGACATAGATGCCGGCGACTTCGGGCTCTTCGCCGGCGTCCTTGGCAAAGGCCGGTGACAGGAGTGCGGCGCCTGGTGCCACCGCCATCGTGCCGTTGCCTTTGTAGAACCATTCCGGCTGCACGCCGATCTGGCCTTTCGCCGGCTTGCCGCCCTCCAGCCCCATGCGGAACATCTTCATGGAATCGGTGAGCTGCTCCTCGCCGTCGGCGCTCAGCTTCTTGTGCATGGAATCGCGCGTCGCGGCGGAGCCGAGATGCGTCAGCCCGGTGCCGGTCAGGTGCAGATGCGCCGGATCGGGGTGATTGATCGGCGACAGCAGCCGCCCCTTCTTGTAAGCGGCCTCGAGATCGACCGTCTCGCCAAGCCCCTTGCGTTCGATCAGCGCGACGAGGCCGACGCCGGTGCGGGCGGCCTCCATCGCCAGCGAATAGACGCTGCGGGCGCCATTGATGATCCGGGTCTTGCCGCCATTGCGGGCGACGACGCGGATGGTCTCGGCGTCGTCAAGGATCTGGGAGATCAGCATGATGAATCCTCTCTCATTTGCCTTGGCAGGGCTGCCAAAACGGCAAACCTTGCTCAGCGCGGCCGGGACCTCGTCCATGCCACGGTTTAAATTCTCAGTTCGGATTGCGCTCGCGGGCCTGGTCCCTCAGGGACTTCTGTTACCGGCGGGTTGCCGGCAGCGTCGCGATCGTATGCCTCCTGCTTTCCTCGACCAGAGCAGTTCACCGTTTCACGGAAACGGCGAACCGCTCTAACTCATTGTCTTGGCGCAATTCCGGGCGGAAAACCGTTTCACACTTTTCCTGGAATTGCTCTTAAGTCCGTTCAAGCCTTGTTCTTGTTGTAGACGTCGAAGATCACGGCGCCGAGCAGCACCAGGCCTTTGACCACCTGCTGCCAGTCGACATTGACGCCCATGATCGACATGCCGTTGTTCATCACGCCCATGATGAAGCCGCCGACCACCGCGCCGATGACCTGACCGACGCCGCCCATCGCCGAGGCGCCGCCGATGAAGACGGCGGCGATGACGTCGAGCTCGCTGCCGAGGCCCGCGGCCGGCACCGCCTGTCCCAGTCGCGCCGCGATGATCAGGCCGCCGAGCGCCGACAGCACGCCCATATTGATGAACACCATCAGCGTCAGCCGCTCGGTGTTGATGCCTGACAGCTGCGCGGCCTTGGCATTGCCGCCCATGGCGTAGATACGGCGGCCGATGGTCATGCGCTTGGTGACGAAGACGAACAGCGAGATCAGCACGCCCATGACGAGCAGCACGACCGGCAGGCCTCTGTAGCTGGCGAACTCATAGACCAGGAACAGCGCCAGGGCGCTGGCGACCAGCGTCTTGACGACGAACAGGGCAAAGGGCTCGGCCTCATAGCCATGGCGTTCGCGCTTGCGGCGCGTCCTCACCCCGAAATAGGCATAGGCCAGCACGGCGATCAGGCCCAGCACGATCGTCGTCATGTGCAGCGTCAGGCCGCTGCCCATGATGGTCTTGCCGGCCGCGTTCACTGTCGGCGGGATCAGCGTCAGCGGGCCGATGACATCCGGGATGAAGCCCGAACTGAGCATTTTGAAGTCGTCGGAAAGCGGACCGACCGAGGATCCGCCGCCCAGCAGCGCCTGGCAGATGCCGCGGAAGATCAGCATGCCGGCCAGTGTCACGATGAAGCTCGGTATTCTGTGATAGGCGATCCAGTAGCCTTGCGCCGCCCCGATCAGGCCGCCCACGACGAGGCAGATGATCGAAACCACCAGCGGATTGCTGAGCGGTCCAAGTTGCCAGATGACCATCATGTTTGCCGCCAGCGCGCCGATGAAACCGGCGACCGATCCGACGCTGAGGTCGATATAGCCGGAAACGATCACCAGCAGCATGCCCAGCGCCATCACGATGATGAACGAGTTCTGCTGCACCAGGTTGCTCAGGTTCACCGGCTTGAACAGCGTTCCCGACGTGGTGAACTGGAAGAACAGCATGATGACGATCAGCGCGATGATCAGGCCGTATTCGCGCAGGTTCGTCGCCAGCGCCGAGACGGCGATGCGTGGACGCTGCTCTTCGGCGACATTGCCGTGCGGGGCGGGGGCGCTTTCGGTGCTCATGCTGCTTTTCCTTCTCCACGAACGATGGCGCGCATTATTTTTTCCTGGCTTGCTTCCGCGGCGGGCATTTCGCCCACGATGCGCCCTTCGTTCATGACGTAGATGCGGTCGGTGATGCCGAGCAATTCCGGCATTTCCGACGAGATGACCACGATCGCCTTACCCTCCGAGGCAAGGCGCGCGATGATCGTGTAGATTTCGTACTTGGCGCCGACATCGATGCCGCGTGTCGGCTCGTCGAGGATCAGCACGTCCGGGTCGGCGAACAGCCATTTCGACAGCACCACCTTCTGCTGGTTGCCGCCGGAAAGATTGCCGGTCAACTGATAGACGCTGGAAGCGCGGATATTGGTCTTCTTGCGATAGTCGTTGGCAACGGCGAGCTCGCGCATGTCGTCGATCACGCTGTGGCGGGCCACGCCGCCGAGATTGGCCAGCGTGATGTTGTGCTTGATGTGGTCGATGAGGTTGAGCCCGTAGGTCTTGCGATCCTCGGTGACGTAGGCGATGCCGTGTTGGACCGCCTTGCTTACCGAGGACACATCGATCGGCTTGTCCTTGAGCAGCACCTCGCCTGTGATGCGGCGGCCGTAGGAGCGGCCGAACAGGCTCATGGCGAATTCGGTGCGGCCGGCGCCCATCAGCCCGGCAATGCCCACCACTTCGCCCTTGCGCACATTGATGTCGATACCCTTGATCACCTGCCGCTCGGCATGGAGCGGGTGATAGACCGACCAGTTCTTCACCTCGAACACGATCTCGCCGATATCAGGCTCGCGCGGCGGATAGCGGTCGTCGAGGGAACGACCGACCATCGAGGTGATGATGCGGTCTTCGGAGATGTCCTTCTTGGCCAGCGTCTCGATGGTGCGCCCGTCACGGATCACCGTCACCTTGTCGGCGACCCGGTTGATCTCGTTGAGCTTGTGCGAGATCAGGATCGAGGTCATGCCTTGCCGCTTGAATTCGAGCAGCAGGTCAAGCAGCGCCTGGCTGTCCTTTTCGCTGAGCGATGCCGTCGGCTCGTCGAGGATCAGGAGCTTGACCTCCTTGCTCAGCGCCTTGGCGATCTCGACCAGCTGCTGCTTGCCAACGCCGATATTGGTGATCAGCGTCTTGGGGTCCTCTTTGAGGCCCACCTTCTTCAACAGCGCACTGGTGCGCTCCTCGTTGGCGTCCCAGTCGATGACGCCGAATTTCGCGTGCTCGTTGCCGAGGAAGATGTTTTCGGCGATCGACAGCATCGGCACCAGCGCTAGCTCCTGGTGGATGATGACGATACCCTTGTGTTCGCTGTCCTGGATGCCCTTGAACTGGCATTCCTGGCCTTGGAAGATGATCTGGCCGTCATAGGTGCCGGAGGGATAGACGCCCGACAGCACCTTCATCAGCGTCGACTTGCCGGCGCCGTTTTCGCCGACCACGGCGTGGATCTCGCCTTCCTCGACGCTGAGGTTGACGTTCGACAGCGCCTTCACGCCGGGAAACGTCTTGGTGATGTCGCGCATCTCCAAAATCGTCGGGGCCATGGGGACTACCGCTCCTTGAGAGCTCGGCAAACATTGCCGGCGAGGTCGGTGACAATACCGGGCTCGCTGGTGAACGAAAAGGGGCCCTGCGTTGCGCAGGACCCCCTGACTTTGTAACCGGGATTACTTCAGTTCGTCGGCCTTGATGTAGCCGGAGTCGACGACCAGCGCCTGGTAGTTCGACTTGTCGACTTCATGCGGCGTCAACAGGATCGAGGGAACGACCTTGACGTCGTTGTTGTAGGTCTTTTCATCGAGGCCGTCCGGCTTGCCGCCCGAGAGCACCTTGTCGACGAGCTGGACGGTGGCCTTGGCCAGTTCGCGGGTGTCCTTGAACACGGTCGAGTACTGCTCGCCCGAGATGATCAGCTTGACCGAAGCGGTCTCGGCGTCCTGACCGGTCACGATTGGCCAAGGCTGAGCCTCGGTGCCGTAGCCGACGGCGCGCAGCGAGGCGGTGATGCCGCGCGACAGGCCGTCATAGGGCGAAAGAACGCCATCGACGCGGCTGCCATCCGAATAGTTGGCCGACAGCAGATTGTCCATGCGTGCCTGGGCGGTGGCGGCGAGCCAACGCAGCGTGCCGACCTTGTCCATGCCGGTCTGGCCGGACTTGATCTTGATCGAGCCGTCGTCGATCAGCGGCTGCAGGACGGAAATGGCGCCATTGTAGAAGAAGAAGGCGTTGTTGTCGTCGGGCGAGCCGCCGAACAGTTCGACGTTCCACGGCTTGGTGTTCGGGAAGCGTTCCTTGAGGCCCTTGACCAGCGAATTCGCCTGGATCACGCCGACGCCGAAATTGTCGAAGGTGGTGTAGTAGTCGACATTGGCGGTCTTCTTGATCAGGCGGTCATAGGCGACGACGACGACGCCCGCGTCAGCGGCCTTCTGCAGAGCATCCGACAGGGTGGTGCCGTCGATCGAAGCGATGATCAGCGCCTTCGGGCCTTTGGTGATTTCGTTTTCCAGCTGGCTGAGCTGGTTGGGGATGTCGTCCTGTGCGTATTGCAGGTCGACGGTGTAGCCGAGAGCCTCGAGCTGGGACTTGACGGCATCGCCGTCATTGATCCAGCGCTGCGAGGTCTTGGTCGGCATCAGCACGCCGACGAGACCCTTGTCGGCTGCGTGCGCCGAGTAGGTCATGGCAGCGATGCCAAGGGCCGCGACGGCGGCCAGTGTCTTGATGATTTTCACTTTAACTCTCCCTGTTTGATGGACGCGGCACCCCGGGGGTCGCGGGCCGCGCAATCGTGCAGAAGCGCCAAGGCACCGCTGCCGTCATATCGATCTCCGGTATCCTCCCATGGCCCCGAGACGCTGATTCAATCGATACGATTTTTCTCGTCGGCGACCGTCACGTCTTGGAACGCGCGGAGGGTGTGGGTCTTTGCCATAACTGTCAAATGCGATCTTTGATGGTTGCTATATCATGGTTGGTATATGTATTGCGACGTGACGGGCTGACCCCGATGTCGGTCGTACACGAGCAGAAGGCAGGGAAAGCGATGGCGCGGCCAGCGAATCCGACAACAGCTTCAGACGGTTACAGAGAAGCACCGGGCGATGGCGAAACCCTGCTGCGCAGCGGTCTCAGTCTGCGTCATATGCGCATGATCGTCGCGCTCGACGACCATGGCCGCGTCAGCGCGGCAGCCCAGGTTCTGAACATTTCGCAGCCGGCGGCCTCGCGCATGATCGCGGAGATGGAGGCGGTGCTGGAGGTCAGGCTGTGCGAGAGGCTGCCGCGCGGCATCACCTTGACGCCATACGGCAAGGCTTTGGCCAGGCGCGCGCGCTCGATCCTGCTGGAGATGCGCGAGGTCGACCGCGAGATTTCCGAGCTCAAGGCGGGCAAGGGTGGTTCGGTTTTCCTGGGTGCCGTGACCGCGCCGGCAATCGAGCTGGCGGTGCCGGCAATTCGTGAAATCCGCCGCATCTATCCGCGCATCGAGATCACCATGCAGGTCGAGACCTCCAATGTGCTGGCACGCGAGCTGATCGCCACGCGCCATGACTTCATCATCGCGCGCATCCCGGACGATCTCAATCCGCGGCTGTTCGAGTCGCGCGTCATCGGCGTCGAGAAGGCCTGCCTGATCGTGCGCCGTGGCCACCCGCTCACCAGGGGCAGCGTGGTGCGGCTGGAAGACACCGCCGCCTATGACTGGGTCTTCCAGTCTGGCGGCTCGCCCTTGCGCCAGGCCATGGAGAGCAACTTCCTCAACCGCAACATCGCTTTGCCGGACCGTATCCTGAACACCAGTTCGCTGCTCCTGACCCTGGTCATGGTCGCGCAATCCGATGCCATCGCACCGGTCTCTGTCCAGGTGGCGAAATTCATCCAGAACCCTGACGGGCTGGCCGGCGCCATCGACGTCGTCCAGACCGAATTCGACATCGAGGTCAGGCCCTACAGCCTGATCACGGTGAGGAATCGCGCGCTGTCGCCGGCCGCCAAGATGCTGCACGACTTCATTCTGAGGGAAGTGGGATGATGGCTGGATCAGGTAAGCTTCTCCGGCGAAAGCGCCGCCAGGCCGAGGCCAGCGAAAGCGCACTGGGAACATTATTTCCCGCCGATGCGTTCATGATCTTGCAAGGGACGATTTCTTCTGGAGGCTGAACATGCGCAGCTTCGAAATCATCGACCTGCTTTGCGTGATCGAGGCCTGCAAGCACGATCGATCGGTCGGCAATTTCGTGTCCATGGCTGAAGGCGTGGAAGAATTGCGGGTGTTGACCGGCGATTTCGTTTCATCGGATGACGCGGCGGCAAACGCCCTCGCAACGGTGGCGCTGGCGAGAGGCTGCTCGGTTGTGTTCGACGAACAGGCAGGCGCTGAAATGGTTCTGACGCCTTAGGCTGGAGCGGGTAGAGGGAATCGAACCCTCGCGTTCAGCTTGGGAAGCTGACAAGCTACCATTACATCATACCCGCGTTTGGCCTCGTTACCATGAGGGTTGGCCTTCGGGCAATCGCAAAGCGGTCCGTTTCGGCACGACGCCGTCGTGCTGCGGATCAGGGCGCGCCTGCGGCCGTGAATTGCCGGTTTGCCTTCGCGACCTTGTCGCTGGTGGCGAAACTTGGCCAGTATTTCGAGATGGCCAGCGTCGCGCCGGCGGAAGAGAAGTGGCCATAGTCGAAGTAGAGAAATTCATTGGTCTTGGCGTCGGCGTATGAACAACCGGCCGAGTCGCACAGATACGTCAGCGGATCTATGAAATCAGCCCCTTTGGTGAACGGCAGAACCCGTGCGTTGATGCCCGGATCCATAGCCATAGGCCAGGATGTGGTTGCGGCATGCTCCCGCTTCACGAAAAAAGCGATCTTCTGGACGTCGGCGATGAATTCCGGAGACTGGCCGACTGTATAGATCTTGACCCCCATCTCGCGAAGCCGGTCGATCGTCTTCTGCAGGCCGTCGAAGCCCCTGGCCTGGTAGTCGGTCCATCGGCCGCTCAGGATCACCGCCTGGATGTTTGCGTCGCGAATGATCGACAAGGCCCGTTCGTTGAAGCGGGTGCAGGCGGGCCGAGCATAGGAAAAATAGGTCAGGTCGGGCGGACAGCCGGCATAGGTGTATTGGATGACATTGGCCTGGATTTTCTGGGCGTTGGGCTCAAGTCCCGATACATAATGGGCAGCGAAAGAATCGCCCCACAGCAGCACATTGGTGGCAAAGCCCGTTGTACGGGTGCAGTCGGCGAGATTCCAGTCTTCGATGCGGGTCCCGTTTTCGTTGAAGCAGATGCCGTTGCGCCAGTCGCCGACCCGGATACGTTCGGTCGAGAAGTCCGGGAACCGTTGCGGGAAACCGTTGCCCAGTGCACCGGCCAAACCACCGGCGCACAGCAGCGCGATGGCCGTCGCCGAAAAGGCGAAGATAGGCAGCGGTGCGGTATAGGCTCGTTTCTGGCGGAAGGGCTGCTCGATATATTTCCAGGAGAATGCCGCCAGGGCGAAACTGGCCACCGTCATCGCGACAATCGTTGGCACACCGACGGTCTTCAGCGAGAGATAATGGACGAACGAGTTGATCGGCCAGTGGACGAGGTAAAGCGAATAGGAAATGAGGCCGACCCAGACCAGCGGCGCCAACCGAAGCACGCGAGTGGCGACAGGTGCCGGCCTGTCGGCGTTATCCTGGCCAGCATAGATCAGCAGTGCTGTTCCGATGCAGGGGAATAGGGCATTGTAGCCGGGAAACGGATCGCTGTCCGAAATCATCACAAAGCCAAACGCAATCAGGGCAAAGCCGGCGAGGCCGATCAGTTCCACCGCCAGCCGACCGGCTGGGACCGGAGGCTTCCGCAACATCAGCATGGCGCCCAGCGCCAGCTCCCATATGCGCGTCGGCAAGAGATAGAAGCCTGCCGTCGGTGCCAGCGAGGTTGCTATGACTGCCAGGGCAAAGCTGCCGACGGCCATCGGCAGAAGTACCGTCAGCCAGCGCTTCGAGACGTATCGGTGGATCAGATAAAGCAGGATCGGCGCGAAGATATAATACTGCTCTTCCACCGAAAGCGACCATGTGTGCAGGAGCGGCCGCAGTTCTGCGTCGATTGAGAAATAGTTCGTCGTTTTCCAGAAATAGATATTCGACCAGAAGGTCGAGGCGGCGATCACGCTAAGGCTGAATTCGTGGAGATCCGAAGGCAGAAGGATGAACCAGGCGGCAATGCTCGCGAGCAGGATGACGAAGGTCAGCGCCGGCAGGATACGCCGGGCGCGGCGCCAGTAGAAGCGGCCGATCGAGAACTGGCCCCGCTCAAGATCATCGAGCAGGCTGCCGCTGATCAGATAGCCCGATATGACGAAGAAGATGTCGACACCGGTGAAGCCGCCGGGAATGGCGGACACGCCGAAATGGAAGAGCACGACGGGCAGCACCGCAACGGCCCGCAGGCCGTCGATGTCGCGCCGGTAGTTCATCCGGCCGGCTCGCGCGCGACCAACATGATCCGTGCGGCCGCACCCGACACGCTCATGCGGCGATGCCTTCGGTCGTGCTGAAAATCCCGGCTCGTCGGTCTCACAGGCTTACCCTCAGGCAGCAATTTTGCTGCGCTGCAACATGGGTGTCAAGGCATATATTGGCTGTCGCGAAATCCGCCAGGAACGCACAGGATCAGGCGCCGGGCAGATAGATTACCGCGTAATCGTCCGAGTAGGCCCGTTTCCAGCCCAACTGGTCGAAGAAGGGAATGCGGCTGTCGTCGGCCGACAGCAGCGCCCAATCTATTGCGTATTTCTTCAGGCGGGCTTCGAGGAGCGGCTTGCCGTCGCCGCGTCCGGTGTCGTTGTCGCTCTTTGTGAAACCGCCCAGGAACAGCTGGTCCGTCCGTCCGTCGATATAGGTCTTGAACCCATGGAAAATCAGCGTGCCGCCGAAATTGTAGGAATTCAGCAAATTGCCGGATAGATGATGGCTTTGCGCGAATGCCAGCGCCCCACTGGCCGACGTCTTCGGGCTCGGCGCAACCTGATAGGTGCTGCCGAGCACGGCGACCCCGCCGATCAGCAGAACGGCTGCCGTGCCGCAGATGGCGTAGAACCGCCTGGCGAAGAATCTTTCCAGTCCGTCGCGCTTTTCGGCCAGCCATGCGGTGGCTGAAAGCGAGGGATATTGCTGTGCGACCTCGGCCGCCATCACCAGCGGAATCAGCAGGAAGAACAGATACATGAAGCGCACATGGGCGAGATAGACATGCAAGGTGAAGACGACGAACAAGGCCTTGGCCCAGCCAATTCGCAATCGGGACACCGGCAACCCGAAAAGCGCCAGCAGCATCGCCGCTTCCTGGACGGGACTGTCCGGCGGATTGAACGGTTTCCATTCCATGATCAGCGACACTGCCTCATTGCCGTAAGCCACGGCGAGCGTCGCCAGGATGGCCTGGACGCCGTAGGGGTGGATCAGGCTGACCAGCGGGCAAAGCAGGCCGAACGCGATCCACTTCGCCAGCAGGGCCGGTTTTGACAGGCCCGAGCGCGCCAGCAGATCGAGACCGGCGAAAGCCGCGATGACGAAGCTCAAGGTGAAGGTGGCGTGCAGGTTCGCCCATAACACGACCAGCACAAGCAGCCACCAGGGCGGCGCCCGTTCTTCCCTCGCCGCACCGAAGAGGACCGCCGTCCAGATGACGATGATCGGGAAGGTGAAGACATGCGGACGCGCCGTGAAGATCGGGTTGATCAGGAACACCGCCGCGAAGGCCAGTGTAATCGCCAGGATCGGTTTCAGCCATGCGCTGAGAAACCACCCCATGAGGAAAACCGTCAGGGAGATCGAGGCGATGATCGCGGTGACGACCCCGTTCCAGCCGCCCGCCCGGTAGGCAAGAGCCAGCAGGACCTGTCCCAGCCATTCCTTGGCAATCCAGGGCTGGCCTGCAAACGTGTAGGAATAGGGATCGACGGTCGGAAATGTCCGGTTAGTCAGGAAATCCAGACCGACCTTCACTTGCCACCAGCTGTCGGGATCCTGCAGGGTGGCGCCTGCCTGGGCACCCAACGCACCCGCCATCGCCAAGGCCGCGAGCAGGCAGAAGATCAGCCTGTTCCGCTCGTTGTATGTCGCGGCCTCCGCACTGGCCTGAGCGTCGTTCATGGTGCGCCGCCTCTAATCGGTTCCGGTGACAATTGGGTTCAAGGTGTTGGATTGGCGGGCTGCCGCCGAGGCTTGTCGGCCACCCGAACTGTGCGGTCGGTGCTGTCGTCCCCACGCCCCACAAACACGAAGCGAGCCGAGCCAAGATAGAAAACAACCGAATAGACGCAGATGCCCGCGAGGTGGACCAGCGGGTTTTCGACGATGCCTGCTGAACGGGCGGCGATCACGACGGCCAGATTGATGCTGTAGGCGACCAGAAAGACACCCCCGTAGCGCAGCGCGGTCCCGGGCTGGAAGCCATCGGCTCTGCTGAAGGTCCATTGGCGGTTGAGGAAGAATCCGAGGACAAGGCCGGCGGCATAGCCCGTGGCGTTGGCAAGGATGTCGCCCAGACCAAGCGCAAGCCCGGCCAGGATGACCGCGTATCCCAGCGCCGTGTTCAACAGACCGACGGCGCCAAATCGCAGCATCCTCGGGAAGTCAAACGGCAGGCTTGACCACATGCGCAAAATATTGGGCTCCGACAGGTACCTTGGTGAGGAAGCGCTCGAACGGCCTCAGTCTCGCAAGCATCCGAGGAAAGAAGATCCGGTAGACGATCCTCGTATTGGCAAGGCCCGCCTCGGCCATGCGCCCGCGCATCTCGCGCGAATTTATCAAAACCGCGTTTTCGTCGAAGGCACAGTTTCTCACCGCGTGCGTGGTCAGCGGGTTCCAGGGATTGTGTTCGAAGACGAAGAAGCTGCCGCCATCGGCCAGGACCCTGCCGATCTCGGCGAACAGCCCGATCTGCAGATTCTCGGGGATATGGTGGAAGACGCAGGCCGCGAAGGCCAGGTCGAAGCTGCCGTCGGCAAAAGGAATTGTCTTGCCGTCGAAATGCGTGAAGGCGGCCTGATCGGGAAAGCGCTTGCTGGCGATGTCGAGCGATTCACGCGAAGGATCGAGCAAGGTGATCTCGGCGCCGGGAAACGCGCTCCGCATATGGCCGAGCGAATTGCCGACGCCGGCGCCGAAATCCAGTATCCGTCGCGGTTCGACACCAGCCCGCCGCAGCGTCGCGGCGACGTCGTCGATCTTGTACCTGGCGAAGAAATCCGGGTTTTCGCCGCTCAGCCTTATGCTTGCGGCATGCTGCTCCTGATATTCCCGCGCAAACTGGTCGAATTCCGCCTCAAGCACGTGCGGCCCTCTTTGCCATCTCCTGCAGGCGATGGACCGGCAATTCGCCGTCCTCCACCGCCTGGCTGCGCGAAACGATCTCGTTGACGAAGTAGAGCGGCCGCCGCTTTGTCTCCATGTACATGCGCCCGAGATACTCGCCGAAGATTCCGAGCACCATAAGCTGGACGCTGCCGAGGATCAGCACGATCGCGGCAAGGCTGGTCCAGCCGGGCAACACGTTTCCGACCGACCATTCGAGCAGCGTGTAGCCGAGCACGACCAGCCCCAGAAGCCCGAACATCATTCCGAGCAGCGAGGCGAACCGCAAGGGCACGATGGAGAAGCTGGTCATCGCGTCGACCGCCAGAAGAAGCATTTTCTTCAGCGGATAGTGGGTGGTGCCGGCAAAGCGGCGGTGCCGCTCATAGGGAAAGGCCACCTGTCTCAGCCCGATCCAGCTCACCATGCCGCGAATGAACCTGTAACGCTCTGGCATCGCGTTCAGATGGTCGAGCGCGCGACGGTTCATCAATCGGAAATCACCGGTATTCGGGGCTATATCGACGTCGACCATGCGGCGCAGCAAACGATAGAACATGGACGCGGAGGCGAGCTTGAACCAGCTTTCGCCATCGCGCGTCAGCCTCTGGCCGTAGACCACATCGAAGCCTTCGTTCATCTTCGTCATCATCGCGCCGAGCAGTTCAGGCGGATCCTGCAGGTCGGCATCGAGAATGAGAATGCGCTGGCCGCGACAGAATTCGAGCCCGGCGCTCAACGCGATCTGGTGGCCGTAATTGCGGGCGAGGTCGATGGCGACGACATGGTCGTCCTTTTCGGCCAGCTGCAGAATGGCCTCGCGCGTACCGTCGGTCGCGCCATCGATGACAAGGACGATCTCGTAGGAAGGGCCTTGTTCAAGGCATGCGGCCGTTACCCGCCGATGCAGTTCGGCCACGCCATCCAGCTCGTTGTAGCATGGGATGACCACCGACAGCATGACGCCGCGTCGCGCGGTGTTTTTCTCCGTCTCCACCAAAGCCTTGCTCCCGCTATTCGATTGGGAATAGCGGCAATTGGTTAGAAAACAGATAAGCCAGTGGGATCGGCCGCAACCGTCGGTCGGCCATCATTTCTGTCGCACGCGGCCACCGGCCGAACCGGCAACTCCATGCGGAGGCGGGCGCCTTGCCAGGAGCCCGCCACTATCCGGATCGAGCCGTCGTGCAGCAGTGCGATCTGCCGGGCAAGGTTCAATCCCAGGCCCGCGCCGCGCGATTGCGGCTGCAGGCGGTAGAAGGGCTCGAAAACATTCTCGTGCTCATCGGCAGGAATGCCTGGGCCTTCGTCGCGGATTTCGACGCCGCCGGTTTCATCGATCGCTATGGTGATCGTGCCGGAACCGCCGCCATGATCGATGGCGTTGCGCACGAGATTTGCCAGCGCCCGATCGATCTGCAGCACGTTGATCTCGACATGGACCTTGTTGGCTGGCGGCTCGAAGGCGAGATCGTAGCCTGCTTCGATGGCAAGCGGGGCGAAGTCGGCAGCAACCCGGCTGGCAAGATCGCAGAGGTCGATGATCTGGCGCTGGTCCGCCGGGCGGTCGAGCAGTTGATGGTCGAGCAGCTGCTGCGCAAGATGCGACAGGCGCTCGATGTCATGCAGCAGGCGCGCGCTTTGCGGTTCCTGTTTCAGCAATTCGGCGCGCGTGCGCAGGATGGCGATCGGCGTGCGCAGTTCGTGCGCGGCGTCGGTGAGGAAGCGGTTGTGCCGGTCATAGCCCTGGGCGAGGCGGGCCAGCGTCTGGTTGAAGGCATGCACCAGCGGCGCGATCTCCTGCGGCACATTCTTGACCGGCAGTTGCATCGCACGGGTGCCGATGTGGATGCGCGCGGCCTGCTGGACGGTGTCGACGAGGCCGGCAAACGACCGGCGCACGACGGCTGGCGTCGTCACCAGGGTCGTGGCTCCCATGACGAGGACGATCGGCAGCAGCAGGATGACGATGATGGCCGCGAGAGCGGGAAGCGCCTTCTCCCAGTTCCTGCTGCCGTCCGGGTTCTTGGCGACGTCGATGGTGGCCGAAATGGTGACTTCGAGGCCGTCGGTCTCTTCCCGCGACGATCGCGTCGCGGCAATGATCTGAACCGTGCCAGCCTTGGTCGAAACCCTTTCGAGATAGGCCTCCGGCCTCAAATCATCTTCGGAAAAACCGACGGTGGCGTGATCGACCTGGCCCAGCAGATCGCCAAAATTCCTGGTGTAGACGTCGGGTATGCTGCCGAAGCGGATGCTCTGACCGCTGTTGTCGCGGATGATGTACCAGACATTGGGGAAACCCTCACGAAACGAACGCAACCCATCGGTCTCATGGACGATCAATCTGCCGTTGCCGTCACGATCGACGGCATCCTTGAGGGCGGCGACGGCAGCCTCGTTGTCGACAAGAAGCCGTGGATCGGCGATCCACAGCGCGGCCGCGCACAGCACGATGAAGACAAGAAGCGTCGCCGCCTGCAGCAGGATCATCCGCCGCACCAGCACCCATTGCAGCGATCGCGTGCGCGGCTTCTTCACGAGGCGGCCCGCAAGAGATAACCGAGGTTGCGGATCGCCCTGATCTCGATGCCGGCAGCGACGTCGTCGAGCTTGCGACGCAGCCGCGAAATGTGCGCATCCAATGCATTGGAGCCGATCTCGTCGTCGAGAGCATAGACGGCTTCTTCCAGCGCCCCGCGCATGATCGTCCGCCCCGGCCTGCGGATGAGCGTTTCGAGCACCAGCCGCTCGCGCCGCGGCAGTTCCAGCGCCTGATCCTCGACAAGCGCCTCTCGATGGCGGAAGTCATAGGTGAGGCGGCCGACCATCACCTGATTGGCACGCGTGGTGAACGAACGCCGGTGCAAGGCATTGAGCCTGGCGACCAGTTCCACCGTGGCGAACGGTTTGACCATGTAGTCGTCGGCGCCGGCGTCGAGCCCCGCCACGCGATCGTCGAGCCCGCTGAGCGCCGTCAACGCGATCACCGGCACGTCCAGATGCAAGGCCCGCAGGCGCGGGATCAGGCTGAGGCCATCGCCATCCGGCAGCCGGCGGTCCAGCACCACCGCGTCATGGTGGCCGAGCCGCGCCACGGCTTCGGCATCCGCCAGTGTCGCGGCATGGTCGACGATGATGTCCTGGCGCTCGAGCGCGGTCTTCAGCACCGAGGCCATTTCCGGCTCGTCCTCGATCAGCAGGATGCGCATGCGCACTCTCCGTCACAGGCAGCCGGCACGCTGTGGCAATTCATTCGCATTCCAGCTTCGGTTGACGAAAATTGGTGATGAACCATCGGCCGCCCGAGGCGCGGGCATAGAACGTATAGAAGCATTCCTGGCGCTCGATATAGCCAGGCGTTTCGGTTTCTTCGTAGACGGTTCCGTGTTTTGTATGGCGAACTTCGCCGCTGGAGCTTCCGGAAACCGCATTGGTGGATATTTTCCGCCATTGATAGGCCCGCTCGCCCCGGCCGAGATCAACGACGGCGGTCGGCGGCCCGTAGTCCAGAATGACCGATTCGACCGGTTGCCCGATGTAGTTCTTCATGATGTCGGAGGCGCATCCCGTCAGCGCCAGCACGATGGCGACGAAGAACGCCTTGGAGATCCACACCAGATGGTTCGCGTTGCGTTTGGACATATCCGATTCCCGTCATCAAGGTCATCCGCGGCACCGAATGCATGTCGCCCAAAAGCGGTCCCGGTTTTGGGACAACGACATGCACAAAACAAAACCTGAAGCGGGCCGCATGATCCGTTTCGATGCGACGCGCTTTAGGACGTGAAGATTGCATCGGCATTACGCAGGACCTGGCACACAAATGCGGTCTGCCGACACGCGTCGATGACGGTGCGGATGGAGGCAAAGCAATCGCGCGGCCCCGTTGCATCCGGGCGCCGCGCAAGGTCGTTCGAGCAAAATACAAAACAGGTTCGACGGAACCCATGGCCTGCCCTAGAACCGGTAGTTGATGCCGGCCTTCAGTTCATGGCTGCCGATCGTCGCCTTGGATTTGCCCAGGGCGGACGTCGTTTCGACGCCTGGGGTGCGCACATAGTCATATTCGACCTTGGCCGAGAGGCCGCCGGCAAAACCCTGCTCGATGCCGCCGCCGACCAGATAGCCGAGTTTCCATCCGTCGATATCGTTCACCTTGTCGCCCTTGTCGAATTTGGTCATGGCGACGCCGCCGGTTCCAAACAGCAGCGTCTGGTCGAAGCTCAAGCCGGCCTTGGCCTTGGCGGCACCGCGCCATTTTTCCTTGATCTTGCCGCCCCGGACGTCGTGCTCGGCGCCGCCCAGATAGGAGCCCTCGATCTCGGCACCGAGAACCGCTGGACCCATCTGCTGGTTGTAGCCGGCCTGAACGCCGCCGCTGAGACCATTCCTGCCGGCAAACGGGTTCGGCATCCCGGTGAACGCCGTGCCGCCATGCACGCCGACATAGGCGCCGCTCCACTGGAACGCGGGGGGATCATTGTAGGCGGGCGAAAGGTCGGCGGCCATCGCCGGCCCCAGGAGGCACATGGCAAGGGCACTTGCCGTCAGGATGATCTTTGCTTGAGAGAACACTGCATTACTCCAACACACGCGCGCATCCGGCAATCGATGCGCAGGTTTCCCGAAGAACTCGACCGTTGAGGCGGTCGGGCTCCGATTTGGTGTCTTTCAGGGATGGTTGCGCGGTCCTGGGACTGGCTTTCGCCAGTTGTGGTAGGGGGTCAGATCGCCCGCGCGGCCAATCGCCTGAAAGACGCCGACCGTCTCGCAGGCGAAAATTGCACGCACATTGCGGGAAATCAAAAAATGAAGGTTTTTCGCTTTGTTTTCAATAAATTAAAGCGATGTTGTTTACGCAAATTTAACAGTCTGGCGCGGGTTTAGTCCGTTTGGCAGCACAAGCCTGCCATGCAATCGCGCGGTGCAGGCCGTTGGCATCCCCGCAAAACTCCCGGCTTGAAGCGGGCAAGCCAAGTGCGTATGTCTGGCCGACGCCCTCGAGCCTGGGTGCCTCAATCGGGAGACGAGCCTTGTCCGCACTGACGCGCTTTCTTGGCGACTCGCCGCTCAAGGTGATCCTGAAACTGCTGGTCGTGTCTTTCCTCGTCGGCCTGGTCATGAATGCCTTCGGCTGGTCGCCGATGGATGTGCTCTCCGGCATCCGGAAGTTCTTCATGGACCTGTGGAATCTCGGCTTCCACGCCATCGACCGCTTCCTCGGCTATATCCTGCTGGGCGCGGCTATCGTCGTGCCGGCCTTCATCCTGCTCAGGCTTGCCAACTACCGGAAGTAGAGCATGATCCCGAAAAGTGGGAACCGGTTTTCTCGGACAAACGGAAACCGTTTGTCCCGAGATCATGCTTGAAGAACTACCGGGCGTGGCCCGCGGCGACCTCGAACAGGATGGCGTGGCGCGCGGCAAGAGCGGGTACATCGGTGGAATAGCCACCGCCGATGACGCCGCAGACCGGAACGCCCCGCGCGCGAAAATGGCTGATGACCATGTCGTCACGGGCGCGCAGGCCGTCATCCGACAGAGACAGCCTGCCAAGCCGGTCATCTGCATGGACGTCGACGCCGGCATTGTAGAACACGATGTCCCAATGCGCCTGTGCGGACAGCTCCGGCAGGATGGCGGCGAGCCTCTCGAGATAGGCAGCGTCACCCGTGCCGTCGGGCAGCGCGACATCGAGGCCGGAGGCGATCTTGCGCACTGGGTAGTTGCGGTCGCCATGCATGGAAAAGGTGAACACGCGCGGGTCATCGGCGAGAATATCCGCCGTGCCGTCGCCCTGGTGCACGTCGAGATCGACGACCAGGATGTTTCGTGCCGCGCCTTCGGCGAGCAGCACCAATGCGGCGACGGCGACATCGTTGAAGGTGCAGAAGCCCGCGCCTTGCGCGCGCCGCGCATGGTGGCTGCCGCCGGCGGTGTTGCAGGCGATACCGTGGCGCAAGGCCAGCCGCGCCGCCAGCACCGTGCCGCCGGTGGCAAGCTGCGCGCGCAGCGAGACGCGGGGTCCGATCGGAAAACCGATCTCGCGTTCGATCTTTTCGGGCACGCGGCAGTTGATGACCTGGTCGACATAGTCCGCCGCATGGGCAAGCTCCAGCCATGAAGCCGGCGCCGGTTCGGCGGTGCTGAGCGCCTCGGGGCCGGCGAGGCCGCGTGTCCGCAGCGCCTCCATCAGCAAGGGATATTTGCTCATCGGAAAGCGATGGTTGACGGCGAAGCCGGCGTCGTAGTCGGGATGATGGACGATCTGCAGAGGCATGAACTCGTATCCGGCTGGCTCACGCCAGACCGGGATTTCGGTTGGCCGTCAAGGGATAGGTGATTGCGCGGTGGCCGGAAAATGGGGCACATCGACGGTTCCATCAAGCCGCAATCAGCAAGGCAGCAATCCTTGGACAAAGGTGCAACCCCAGCCGACGCCGGATCCCCGATCCTCTCGGGATCGCCGATTCACTCCGGATCATTTGTCGTCACCAACCGCTCCGTGCTCGCCATCGCGGTGCCGATGACGCTAGCCTATCTGACGACGCCGATGCTCGGCCTGGTCGACACGGCTGTCGTCGGCCAGTTCGGCGATGCCGCCTTGCTTGGCGGCCTGGCGGCCGGCGCATTGATCTTCGACGTCGTCTTCACCTCTTTCAATTTCCTGCGCTCGGGCACCACCGGCCTTGTCGCACAGGCATTTGGGCGTGGCGATGCCCTGGAGGAACAGGCGGTGTTCTGGCGCGCCGTGCTGATCGCGGTTATCGCCGGCATCGCGCTCGCTGCCCTTGCGCCGCTGGTCGCCATCGCCGGGCAAAAATTCATGGGCGCCGAACCGCGCGTCAGCGAGGCAATGGGCGTCTACATCAGGATCAGGCTGCTTGCAGCCCCCTTTTCGCTGATCAACTACGCCATCCTCGGCTACGTGCTGGGGCGCGGCGAGGGCGGGCTTGGACTGGTGCTGCAATTGGTGCTGAACGGCATCAACATCGCGCTGTGCTTCCTGCTTGGGCTGGAACTTGGCTGGGGCGTCGCCGGCGTTGCCTGGGCGACCGTCACCGGTGAGTTCCTGGCCATGCTGCTCGGCCTGGCCATCGTTATCCGCCGGTTTCGCGCGGTCCCGCCCTTGCCGCGCCATCGCCTGCTCGACATGACCGCCTTCCTGCGCATGCTGTCGCTCAACCGCGACATCATGATCCGTTCGTTCTCGCTGCTCGCCGCCTTTGCATTGTTCACCCGCCAGGGCGCGCAGTTCGGCACGGTGACGCTGGCCGCCAACGCCGTGCTGATGAATTTCTTCCTCGTCGCCGGCTATTTCCTCGATGGCTTTGCCACCGCCGCCGAACAGCTGGCGGGCCGTGCCGTCGGCGCACGTGCCGCCGCACCGTTCCGCCAGGCCGTGCGGCTGACGCTGTTCTGGGGTTTCGGGCTGGCGGGAGCCGCGACGCTGGTAATGCTGTCTGGTGGCGCCAATCTGGTCGCCCTCGTGACGACATCGGAGGACGTCCGTTCGGTGGCCGACATCTACCTGCCATGGGCGGCATTCACGGCGCTGAGCGGTGTGCTGGCGTTCCAGATGGATGGCGTCTTCATCGGTGCGACCTGGTCCCGCGACATGCGCAACATGATGCTGCTGTCGTTCCTGGTTTTCGCGGCCGCGCTGCTGACCCTTGCGCCGGCCTTCGGCAACAATGGACTGTGGGCGGCGCTGCACGTCTTCCTGCTGGTGCGAGGCTTCAGCCTGCTGACGATCCTGCGGCTCAGGGTGCGGACGGCGTTTTAGACGGTGCCGCCCGGAAGGCCCTGCGCCCTCCAGGACACCGAGCGGCTGCTTCGCGATAGGAATTTTTTCTTGACTCGGTGATCTCAGCTATGGTAGATTTTTGCCCATGGTGCTGATTTGCGCCAATGACCCGCCGCACTGGCGGGTTTTTTGTTTGATGCGCCGTCAGCCAACGCCCGGCGAAAGCTCCGAAGGAACCCGTCGACCCGAGTTCGTTGCACCATCTGCGAGCGGGCCGTCAGCCGCGACCTGCGCTCCTGAGAGCAGTTCAGAGTTGCCTGGACGCCCAGAAGTCGAGGCGGCTGTCGCGCAACTCGCAAATCGACTTCAGCCGTTCTTTTTCGACGAAACGGGCCATTCCGGAAAGAATACGGCCTGGCAGCGAAGGCCCGGCATAGATCATGCCGGTGTAGAGCTGCACCAGATCGGCACCCGCACGGATCTTGTCCAGCGCCGTATCGGCGGAATCGACGCCGCCGACGCCGACGATGGCAAGCTCCGGCCCGAGCAGTTTGCGCATCTTCGCCAGCACGATGGTCGAACGCTCGAACAGCGGCTTGCCGGAGAGCCCCCCGCTCTCGCGCGCGGTGTCGCCGCTGCGCAGTGGCGGCCGGGAGATGGTGGTGTTGGAGACGATGACGCCGTCCACCCGCTTTTCCGTGACTTCGGCGGCGATGTCCTCCAGCTCTGCCTCGACCAGATCCGGCGCGATCTTCAGGAACACCGGCGGCTGGGCGGTTGCCGCGGCGCGCGCGGCCATGACCCGCGACAAGAGCTCGCCAAGCTGCTCACGCGCCTGCATATTGCGCAGGCCCGGCGTGTTGGGCGAGGAGATGTTGACGGTCAGATAGCTGGCGTATTGCGCAAACCGGGCGACGCCGCGCTCATAGTCGCCGATGCGGTCGCTGCTGTCCTTGTTGGCGCCGATGTTGACGCCGACGATGCCGCCACGCCCCTTGCGCGCGGCAAGGCGCTTTTCGGCCGCCGCATGGCCTTCATTGTTGAAGCCCAATCGGTTGATCACCGCATCGTCGGCCGTCAGCCGGAAAATGCGCGGCTTCGGATTGCCGGCCTGCGCCAGCGGCGTGATCGTGCCGACCTCGGCAAAGCCGAAGCCCAGGCCAAGCAGCGCGTCGGGCACTTCGGCGTTCTTGTCATAGCCGGCCGCCATGCCGAGCGGATTGGGGAAATCGAGGCCGCAGATGCTGACCGTCAGCCTGTGGTCGCGGATCGCTGGTGCACCAACCGGAACGCCGCATCGCAAGGCCGCGATCGACAGGCCATGCGCGGTTTCCGGATCGAAGGCGAACAGCAGCTTCTGGCCGAGCCGGTCGAGCACGCTCATTGCCCCTCCAGTGCCGGGAACTGGTGCACACCATCGGAGCCAAGCGGCAGTGGCCGGACCCACAGCACAGCCTTGAGGCCGAGCGGACCATAAAGATGCGGAAACAGCGCACCACCGCGCGAGACCTCGTATCTCAGCGCAGCACCCAGGCTGGCGCCGTCGATGGCGACCAGCAGAAGGTCGGTCTGGCCGGCAAAGTGCTTTGCCGCCGTTTCCTTGACCTGCGCCGCCGTGGAGAAGTGGATGAAGCCGTCTGCGACATCAATCGGCGCGCCGGTGAAGCGGCCATGCGTTTCGGCCTCGCGCCAAAGCGCCTGCGGGGTTATCTTGTAGATAATCTGAGACATGGTTGCGCTATAGAGCAGTTCCAGGAAAAGTGTGAAACGGTTTTCCCGGGAAAAGCGCATAGCGCTTTCCCTTGGCAATTGCTTCAAAAGATTCCGACCAGCCATTCGGGAAAGGCCACGCCAAGGGTCTTCCCCATTTCCGGCGCAAACATGCGATATCTGAGGCCTTTGCCATGGAGGACAACATGCGTCTGCAGCACATCTTGATCCCCGCCGCGCTCGTTTCGCTGGTCGCGGCTTCAGCTTATTCGGAAGAAACCGACCGCTACCGGCTGGAAAAGTCGGCCACCGGCTATATCCGCATGGACACCCAGACCGGCGCCATGTCGATCTGCGACGAACGCTCCGGCCAGCTCGTCTGCAAGATGGCGGCCGACGAACGCGCCGCTTTCCAGGACGAGGTCGACCGCTTGCAGACCTCGATGAAGGCGATGGACGAGCGCGTCACCAAGCTCGAGAATTCGCTCTCCGCCCGCCTCGAATCGAAACTGCCGAGCGAAGAGGATTTCAACAAGACGATGGGCTACATGGAGCGCTTCCTGCGCGGCTTCATGGGCATCGTCAGGGATATGGACAAGGACAACGGCGCCCAGCCCAATTCGCAGAAGACCTGAGCGTTTCAACCACGAGAGGCGGCGCACTGGCTTTGCCGCTTGAAAACAGCGCGCAGCCGCTCATAATCGTCCAGTTGAACCCGAAAAGCCAAAAATCATCGGGGATTCGGGGAGGGACATTTGCCGGCAGGCTATTCTTTCGTCATCGCCGACGATCACCCGCTGTTTCGCGGTGCGCTGCGCGAAGCGCTCGCCGGCATCGGCAATGTCGCCGCCATCCATGAAGCCGGCGATTTCGAGAGCGCCAAGGCGCTGGTCGTTGCCAACGAGGACGTCGACCTGGTGCTGCTCGACCTGTCGATGCCGGGCGCCAGCGGCCTCTCCGGCCTGATCTCGCTGCGTGGCATCCATCCGGCGGTGCCGCTGGTCGTGGTGTCAGCGCATGACGATCCGGCGACCATCAGGCGGGCGCTCGACCTCGGCGCTTCCGGCTTCATCTCCAAATCGGCCAGCATGGAAGAAATCCGCAGCGCCGTGCAATCGGTGCTTGCCGGCGATATTGCAGCACCCGTCGGCGTCGATCTCGGCATCGAGCGCGACCCTGAAATATCCGACCTGATCAAGCGGCTGCAGGCGTTGACGCCGCAGCAGACCCGGGTGCTCGGCATGCTGGCCGAGGGCCTGCTCAACAAGCAGATCGCCTATGAACTCGGCGTCTCCGAGGCCACCATCAAGGCGCATGTCTCCGCCATCCTGCAGAAGCTCGGCGTCGACAGCCGCACCCAGGCGGTGATCCTGCTGTCCAAGATCGGCAGCGACCCGCTGCAGCCGGCGGGTTAGACCGCTATTCCGCCGCCGGCGCCAGCGGCCTGACCCTGGCCATCATCGAGCGCAGTACCGCTGGTTTGAGCGGTTTGTTGATCACCGCAATCTCGAGCCCGCCGGCGGCCGTGCGCACCTCGTTGGAGCGGTCGGCGGTGACCAGCACGGCCGGCAGGGTGTCGCCATGGATCGCACGCAGCCTGACGACGAGTTCGAGACCGGTTTCGCCGTCGAGATGGTAGTCGGCAAGGACGATGTCCGGGCGGTGTATCTTCGCGGTCTCCAGATCCTTTGAACCGGACGCGGTGTCGACGTTGCAACCCCAGCCTTCGAGCAGGAGCCGCATGCCTTCGAGGATGCGGGCGTCGTTGTCGATGCACAGCACGTGCAGACCGGCCAGCGAGGCCGTCGCGCGGGCGGGAGCCCTGGCTTCGATCTCGCGTCGTGCCTGCACGGCCGCGACGGGCAGGATAACGGAGAATCGCGTGCCCTTGCCCGGACTGGAAAAGATGCGGATCTCCAGGCGCAACACCCGGGCGATGCGGTCGACGATGGAGAGGCCGAGACCGAGGCCCTCGGCCTCGCGCGCGCCCTCGTCGAGCCGGGTGAATTCGCGAAAGACGGTGTTCAGCTTGTCGCCGGCGATGCCGATGCCGGTGTCGATCACCTGGATCTCGGCCAATTCGCCGCGCCGCCTGACGCCAACCAGGACGCGGCCGTGGCGCGTGTATTTGATGGCGTTGGAGACGAGATTCTGGATCAGGCGGCGCAGCAAATTGCGGTCCGTCGTCACCGTCAACGATGACGGCATGATGGTCAGCTCGAGCTTCTTTTCGGCGGCCAGCGGCCGGAAGTCGTTGCCGATCTGGCGCAGCAATCCGTCGAGGTTGAAGGCGGTGTCATCCGGCTTCATCGCGCCGGCATCGAGGCGGGAGATGTCGAGCACGGCGCCGAGAATGGTCTCGACGGATTCCAGCGAGGATTCGATGTTCACGGCCGCCTTGCCGGCAGGCCCCTTGCCGGCCTTCTCGATCAGCGAGGAGCAATAGAGCCGGGCGGCGTTCAGCGGCTGCAGGATGTCGTGGCCGGCGGCGGCGAGGAAGCGCGTCTTGCCGAGATTGGCCTCCTCGGCCAGCATCTGTGCCTGCGCCAGTTCCTCATTGACCCGGGTCAGCTCGATGGTGCGCGTCTTGACGCGCTGCTCCAGCGATTCATTGGCACGCTTCAGTGCCAGGTCCTGCTCGACGCGCCCGGAAATGTCGGCATAGGTGGCGACGATGCCGCCGTCCGGCATCGGGTTGGAACGCAGTTCCAGGATGCGGCCCGAGGTTTTCAGCTCCATCTGCCATGGGCTGACGAAGCTGGTCAGCCGGTTGAGCATGGCCACACGCTGATCGGCAGGGATGTCGCCGCGCTCGGCGAGATGGCGCAGGATGCGGTCGAGCGAGACGCCGACCTGGCCCATCTCGTCGGGCAGGTCGAACAGCGCCCGGTACTGGCGGTTCCAGCAGATCAGGCGGAAATCGCGATCGAAGACGGTGATGCCCTGTTCCATCTGGTCGAGCGCGATCTGCAAGAGGTCGCGGTTGTGCTGCAGCGCCTCGGTGGCGTCGTCGAGCAAGCGGAAGGCATCTCGGGATTCGCGGTCGTGGCGCCGAAACAGCAGCGACAGGATCAGCCGTGCCGAGGAGGAGCCGACGGCGCTGGCCAGCAGCTGCTCGGAAAAGCGGATGACGTCCATGCTCGCCTGTTCGTTGCCGTGCAGCGAGGTTCCGTTGGTCTTTTCGAACGACTGGAAAGAGCGCTCGGTGCGCTCGACGCCGAGATAGCGCCCGATCGTGTCCTTCAGGTCGTTGACGGTGATGGCGGTGCGGAAACGGCGCAGGCTGGGCATCGGGCCGGCATCGCGCGGCACGAAGATCGACGCCTGGATGCGTTCCAGCGGCACCGACGCGCGCGACAGCGAGCCGAGCACGAAAAACACCGCATTGATCGACAGGCTCCATAACACGCCGTGGTTCAGCGGTTCGGCGACGGTGCCGAACAGGGCCTGCGGCCGCAGCGCCTCGAAGCCGAACAGCCCGTGCACGATGATGCCGGTATCGGCCGCGGCAAGCGACGGCAGGAGCAGTGTGTAGCCCCATACGAGGATGCCGGCGACCATGCCGAGTGCCGCACCCCGGCCGTTGGCGCCGCGCCAGATCAGCCCGCCGATCAGGGCGGGGGCGAACTGGGCGATGGCCGCGAACGACATCAGGCCGATCGACGACAGGCGCGCGCTGTTGGTGCTCTCGCGGTAGTAGAGGAAGGCGATGAACAACAGGATGAAGATCGCCCCGCGCCGCACATTGAGGATCAGCGTCGACCAATCCTCGGTCTCGGAGGTCGAGGTCTTGAGCAGGCGGCGCACGAACAGCGGAATGACGAGATCGTTGGAGATCATGATCGACAGCGCCACGCTTTCGACGATCACCATCGCCGTCGCCGCCGACAGGCCGCCGATGAAAGCCGCCATCGCCAGCACATCATGGCCGCTGAACAGGGGCAGCGACAGCACATAGAGATCGCTGCTGGTTCCGGTGCCGACCAGCGACAGGCCGGCGAAGGCGATCGGCAGCACGAACAGGTTGATCGCCACGAGGTAGAGCGGGAACACCCATGTCGCGGTGCGCAGTTCGGCCTCGCCGCGGTTTTCGACGATGGTGACGTAGAACTGCCGCGGCAGCATGATGATGGCAAAGCCGCTGAGGCACGTCAGCACCAGCCAGGTGGCGAGCGAGGTGTTGTAGCTCATCGCCTGCCGGACCTGCGCGTTCTCGGCGAGCTTGTCGAACATGTCGCCTGGGCCGCCGAAGATCAGGAAGGTGACCATCAGGCCGATCGCCAGGAAGGCGGCGAGCTTGACGACGGTTTCGACCGCCACCGCCAGCACCAGCCCGTCCTGGTGTTCGGTGGCGTCGGCGTGACGGGTTCCAAACAGCACCGCGAACAGCGCCAACAGCATGGCGACGACCAGCGAGATGTCGCTGACGAAGGGATCGAACGAAGGCGGCGATCCCGTATAGTGCTCGACCATCAGGCTGACCGAACCGGATATCGCCTTCAACTGCAGCGCGATATAGGGCACCGCGCCGATGGTGGCGATCAGCGTGGCGATCGCCGCGACGGTGAAACTCTTGCCGTAGCGTGCGCCGAGGAAATCCGCGATCGAGGTGATCTTCTCGGTCTTGGCCAGCCGCACGATACGGTTGAGCAGCGGGAAGCCGAAGACGAAGACGAGCACCGGGCCCGTATAGATGCCGAGGAATTCGAGGCCGCGTTCGGAAGAGAGACCGACCGAGCCGAAGAAAGTCCAGGATGTGCAGTAGATCGCGAGGCTGAGCGCATAGATGAAAGGCCGCCCCCGGCTCGGCTCGGAGATGGCCGAGCGGCGGTCGCCGAGGCTGGCGATGGCAAACAGCAGCGTCACATAGGCGACCGCGATGATGACGATGAACAAGCCCTGCACGCTTGGACTTTCCTCCTCTGCCGTCTTTCTATCCGGCTTGCCCGGACGCAACCACAGCTTGGCGTCCGAGTCCATTGCAGAGCTGTGCAGGACGGCTATCAGGGCGGCGCGTCGGTGTCGTTATGGTGAAGATCGCCGCTGAGCGCCGTGGAAAATACGGCCAATGACGACCTCCTCCAAACCCATGCGATAGAGGATGATGTGCTTGCCGTGGACGAACTGACGGGTCCTGCCTTCATAGAGCCGGCCCATACTCGGATAGTCGCCGAGCAACTCAAACACCGCGTCGAGTTCGCGCAGTTACTTTTCGGCCTGAGTGTGGCCGAAGTTTTCGAAGGTGTGTCGGTAAATGTCTTTCAGATCGCGTTCGGCGCGATGCGTTATCCTATGGCGCATGCGGGAGTTCGGCACGCGCTTCCCGAATAATGTCGTCGATCGACTTTTCGCTGACCGGGCTCTCAAAACCTTCGTTGATCGCCGCCTGAATCGCTTTCCGCTTCTCGTCGGGCGAAAGCGCGTCAAACCAAGCGCGCTGCTCCTTTGTTGGAGCCGCCCACGGATAAACATCAATGCTGATGGTTTCGAGCATGTTCATGAGAACATTATAGGCGAAAACGCCTATAATTTCCAGAAATTCAATGCTGGCTTTGCCGTGCCGTCAATGCGGGAAACCTTGCAAAGAGCGATTGATCGCTCGCGTCAACAACCAGGGGCCCATGCCGTGCTCGGCGGCAATCTGGTCCAGCGTGGTCGTTTTGCAGTGATTCGGCGGCATCTGTGTCGATTTGCATCGCGGGGATATGAAATTTCACGCCCTTGTACGCAACGCGTCAAATTCGGCAGAGCTGCCGCCCAAAGTGCCGTAAGGTAAGGAGAAAGCGGTTGTTTTCTCCCTTTTACCCATGTTGCGTCAGGAGGTTTTTGTTATGTTGCCTCAGGTCGATGCCGCAAGGACGGAAACGGCAGCTCGGCCAGTCACGACAAGGAGGGTCGAATGCTGAAAGAATTCCAGGAATTTATTTCCAAGGGCAATGTGATGGACCTTGCGGTCGGCGTCATCATCGGCGCGGCCTTCGGCAAGATCGTCGATTCCCTTGTTAACGATATCATCATGCCGATCGTCGGCGCGATTTTCGGCGGCTTGGACTTCAACAATTATTTCCTTGGCCTCTCCTCGGCCGTCAACGCCACCTCGCTGGCCGACGCCAAGAAGCAAGGCGCGGTCTTTGCCTACGGCAGCTTCATCACTGTCGCGTTGAACTTCCTCATCCTCGCTTTCATCATTTTCCTGATGGTCAAGGCGGTGAACAACATGCGCAAGCGGCTTGAGCGCGAGAAGCCCGCTGCACCGGCCGCTCCGCCGCCCGCCGACGTCGCGCTGCTCACCGAAATTCGCGATCTGCTCGCCAGGCGCTGACCACGGGCAGCATTTGCTGGACCAAAACCCCGGTCGTTGGCGGCCGGGGTTTTCTGTTTTCGCATCTGGTAAGGACCGCTGACGAAAACCGCAGACCAAAAACGGATCCGCCCATGACCCTGATCGACAGCTTGCGCACCGAGGCCCGTGCGGCACCCGAAAGTGGCATTGTCGCCGTCGTCAACTACGGCCGCCTGCGCGAAGGCATGATTCCGCTCTGGGCCGGCGAGGGCGACCTGCCGACGCCAGCCTTCATCACCGATGCCGCGTCGAAGGCGCTGGCCGGCGGCGAGACATTCTACACCTGGCAACGGGGCATCCCCGATCTCAGGCAGGCACTCTCCCGCTACTATGCCAGGCATTTCGGCAAGAATTTTCCGGAGGAAGAATTCATCGTCACCGGCTCCGGCATGCATGCCATCCAGCTGGCGCTCGACGCGCTCGCCGGCGCGGGCGACGAGGTGGTCTACCTGTCGCCGGCCTGGCCGAATTTCGATGCCGCAGCAGGGATAGCGGGAGCCGTTCCAGTCGCGGTCACGCTCGATCATTCCGGCAATGGCTGGTCCTGCGACGTCGAGAAGATCGCCGCTTCGATCACGCCGCGCACAAAGGCGCTGTTCATCAACACGCCGTCGAATCCGACCGGCTGGACCGCCGATCACGAGACCTTGCAGGCGATCCTCGCTCTGGCGCGCGCGAAGAACCTCTGGATCATCGCCGACGAGATCTATTCACTGTTCCACTATGGCCACGGCCGCGCGCCGTCCTTCCTGGACATAGCGTCGGCGGAAGACCGTATCCTGTACGTCAACTCCTTTTCCAAGAATTGGGCGATGACCGGCTGGCGCGTCGGCTGGATCAAGACGCATCCGAGCTTGCAGCAGGTGTTCGAGAACCTGATCCAGTATTCGAGCTCCGGCGTCGCCCAGTTCATGCAGCGCGGTGCGGTCGCCGCCCTTGACGAGGGCGACGCCTTCGTCGCCGAACAGGTGGAGCGGGCGCGCAAGGCGCGCGACCTTGTCTGCGGCATCCTCGGCGCCACCGGCCGCGCTGGGTTTACGGTGCCGCAGGGCGCGTTCTATCTGTTTTTCACAGTCGATGGCATCACCGATTCACGCACTGCTGCCTTCGACATCGTTGACAAGGCCAATGTCGGCCTGGCGCCAGGCACCGCTTTCGGCCCCGGCGGCGAGGCGTTTTTGCGGCTGTGCTTCCACCGCCGTCTCGACCAGATCGAGGAAGCGGCGCACCGGCTGGCGAAGTGGATGAAGAACGCCTGAGCCGCTGACGAAGCCCGAATTGAAATCGCTCCGGCGAGCCAGATGGCGGCCGGAGTAGAGTTCCAAACGGCATCAGCCGCCTGACTTGGGCACCAGCAGGGGAATGATGCGGTCGCTCTTGGCCACCGAAGGCCGACCTGCCGAACCATAGGGGATGCCGAGCGCATCCCAGGTCTCGACCAGCGCATCCTGCAATTCGGCGATCAGCGCATCGGAATGGAACGGCGTTGGCGTGATGCGCAGCCGCTCGGTGCCGCGCGGCACGGTCGGGTAGTTGATCGGCTGGATGTAGATGCCGTGCACGCCGAGCAGGCGGTCGCTGGCCATCTTGCAGGCCTCGGGATCGCCGACCAGCAGCGGCACGATGTGCGTCGGCGAATCCATCACCGGCAGGCCGGCGGCCGACAGGATGTGTTTGGTTCTCGCGGCCTGCTGCTGCTGGGCGTCACGCTCGGCCTGCGAGCGCTTGAGATGGCGGATCGACGCGGTCGCGGCGGCAGCGATCGCCGGCGGCAGTGCCGTGGTGAAGATGAAGCCCGGCGCATAGGAGCGCACGGCGTCGATCACAGCGCTGGTGCCGGTGATGTAGCCGCCCAGCGTGCCGAATGCCTTGGCCAGCGTGCCTTCGATGATGTCGATGCGGTCGGCCAGGCCTTCGCGCTCGGTGATGCCGCCGCCGCGCGGCCCGTACATACCGACGGCATGGACCTCGTCGATATAGGTCATGGCGTTGTAGCGCTCGGCGAGTTCGACGATCTCTTTGATCGGCGCGATGTCGCCATCCATCGAATAGACGCTTTCGAAGACGATCAGCTTGGCGCGTTCGCGCCCCGCCGCCTGCAAAAGGCTTTCCAGATGCGCCACGTCATTGTGGCGGAAGATCTTCTTTTCGGCGCCGGAACGCCGCACGCCTTCGATCATCGAGGCGTGGTTCAATTCGTCCGAGATGATCAGGCAGTTGGGCAAAAGCTTCGCGATGGTCGAGATCGAGGCTTCGTTGGAGACGAAACCGGAGGTGAAGACCAGTGCCGCTTCCTTGTCGTGCAGGTCGGCAAGCTCCACCTCGAGCTCTACCAGCGGGTTCGAGGTGCCGGAAATGTTGCGGGTGCCGCCGGCGCCCGAACCCATCTTGCCAGCGGTATTCTGGAACGCGGCGATGACGTCGGGATGCTGGCCCATGCCGAGATAGTCGTTGGAGCACCAGACGGTGATTTCCTCGGCGCGGCCATTGGAACGCCAGATGGCGCGCGGGAACTTGCCCGCGATCCGCTCGAGGTCGGCGAAAACGCGGTAGCGACGCTCGGCATGGAGCTGGTCGATCGCTTCCTCGAAGAACCGCTGATAGTTCATGTCGACTTCCCAATTTTTGCGCGGGATCATAATCATTGGCCCGTTGGTCGTCCACCTGGCCTTTTTGGTCAAAATGCCACGCCCCGGACCTGTTCCTAACGACCGCGGATCGTGGCCTATTCCCTTGATGTGGATGAACTTTGTTTCAGGACAATGCCACTGGCCGGCAATGCCGGTTACCAGGGGGTTCCAATGGCCATGCGGCGGGCTTTCCAGTAGAGCGGGGTTGAGACAGTTTCCGATAAATCTTGGATAAGCGAGGACGCGGATGACAGTTTTGGTGACAGGCGGCGCCGGTTACATCGGCAGCCATATGGTCTGGGAGCTGCTGGATGCAGGCGAAAGCGTGGTCGTTCTCGACCGTCTTTCCACCGGTTTCGAATGGGCAGTGGCGCCGGAGGCCAAGCTGGTCGTCGGTGATGTCGCCGACAAGGAATTGGTCGGCGCGGTCATCAGGGAGAACAAGGTCGACGCGATCATTCATTTCGCCGGCTCGATCGTGGTTCCGGAATCGGTCGCCGACCCGCTCGGCTATTATGAGAACAACACCTCGAAGACGCGCACGCTGATCGAAACCGCGGTGCGCGAAGGCGTGCCCAATTTCATCTTTTCCTCGACCGCCGCCGTCTACGGCGGCGCCGGGCTGGAGCCGGTGCGCGAGGACGCCCGCCTGGCGCCGGAATCGCCCTATGGCCTGTCCAAGCTGATGAGTGAGTGGATGCTGCGCGACGCGTCGATCGCGCATGGCCTGCGCTATACGGCGCTGCGCTACTTCAACGTCGCCGGCGCCGACCCGAAGGGCCGCACCGGCCAGTCGACGCCGGGCGCAACCCATCTGATCAAGGTCGCCTGCGAGACGGCACTTGGCAAGCGGCCGTTCATGCAGGTGTTCGGCACCGATTATCCGACGCCGGACGGCACCTGCATACGCGACTACATCCATGTCAGCGACCTGGCGGCGGCGCATCGCCTGGCTTTGCAGCGGCTGCGCGCCGGGGGACAGAGCCTCGTCGCCAATTGCGGCTACAGCCATGGCTATTCGGTGCTGGAGGTCATCGACAGCGTGCGCCGCGCCTTTGGCCATGATTTCGAGGTGAAGATGGGTGATCGCCGCCCTGGCGACGCCGCGGCGGTGGTTGCCAATTCGGATCTCGCCCGCGCCGAGCTCGGCTGGACCCCGCAACGCGACGATCTCGACCAGATCGTCGCCGACGCGCTCGCCTGGGAGCGCATCCTGACCGGCAAGAACTCCGCGCGCGGCTGAGCCGGGTTCTCCCAAGGGCTCGCAAGCCGGGCAGCGAAGCGCTATTGAAGGCGTTCGCGGCACGGCGCGGAGGCGCGGCGCCGCGAGGAGATCTTGGGGGAATGGCATGAAAATAACGGTGCTCGGGGCCGGTGTCGTCGGTACGGCGGCCGCCTATTATCTGGCCAGCGACGGCCATGAGGTGACGGTGATCGAGCGCCATCCGGCGGCGGCACAAGGCACCAGCCAGTCCAATGCCGGCCTGGTGTCACCGGGTGACGCCACCGCCTGGGCCTCGCCGGCGGCTTTGAAGACCTTCCTGCGCGGGCTCTACAACCATGATCTCGGCATCAAGGTCAGGCTGCGCCTTGATCCCTATTTCCTCGCCTGGAGCCTGCGTTTCCTGCGCCAGTGCACGGTGGCGCGCCTGCGCGCCAACACCGACATCAAGCTCAGGCTCGCGCTCTATTCGCGCGACTGCATCAATGCGCTTTCGGAAGCGACCGGCATCCATTACGACGAGCGCAAGAAGGGCATTCTCTATTTCTTCCGCTCGCAAAAGAGCCTCGACACCGGCACCGACAATTACCGTTATCTTGCCAAGCACGGCCTGCCGATCGAAATCGTCGGCCGCGACCGGCTGGTCGAGCTGGAACCGGGCCTTGCCGGCGTCAAGGACAAGATTGCCGGCGGCGTCTATTCGCCAACCGACCAGACCGGAGATTCCAAGCAGTTTGTCGACAGGCTGGCCGCCTATGCGGCCGAGAAGCTCGGCGTCAAATTCCTGTTCGGCACGACAGTCGAAGGCCTCGACATCGAGGGCGACCGGGTGCGCGCGGTGATGACTTCGGCCGGCCCGGTCGCCGGCGATGCGGTTGTCATCTCGATGGGGCCGGAAAGCGGCCTGCTCGGGCGCCGTTACGGCATCGACCTGCCCGTCTATCCGGTAAAAGGCTATACCGCGACGATTCCCCTGGAGGACGAAAGCAGGGGACCGACCATGGGCGGCGCCGACGAGGACCGGCTGATCGGCTATTCCAGGCTGGGCAACCGCTTGCGGATGTCCTCGACGGCCGAATTCACCGGCTTCGACCGCACTTTCAAGCCCGCCGATTTCAAGACGATCATCAGCACCGGCAAAGATCTTTTCCCGGGTGCCTTCGACGAGAAGAAGGCTGTGTTCTGGGCGGGTCTGCGCCCGATGATGCCGAACTCGGTGCCGGTCATCGGCCAGGCGCGCTACAAGAATCTCTATCTCGACACCGGCCACGGCCATGTCGGCTGGACCATGGCCTGCGGTTCGGGAAAATTCCTCGCCGACCTCGTTTCGGGCCGCAAGCCGGAGATCGACCCGCAGGGGCTGGTCTACGGGGGCTAGGATGTCGGGACCGCAAGTCGCCATCGACCTTGGCCGCATCGAGCGCAACGCGCGCACCATCGTCGAGCGCTGCGCGCTGTCGGGCATAAAAGTGTTCGGCGTCACCAAGGGCACTTGCGGCATGCCGCAAGTGGCACGCGCCATGCTGCGCGGCGGCGTCGCCGGCATCGCCGAATCGCGTTTCGAGAACATCCGCCGGCTGCGCGACAGCGGCATCAACGCACCGATCATGCTGCTGCGCAGCCCGCCGATGGCGCGGGTCGAGGAGGTGGTGCGCACCGTCGACATCAGCCTGCAATCGGAACTCGCCACCATCCGCGAAATTTCGCGCATCGCCGAGCGCATGGGCCGCGTCCACGACATCATGCTGATGATCGATCTCGGCGATCTCCGCGAAGGCATCTGGCCGAACGACCTGATCCCCACGGTTGAGCAGATCCTGCAGTTCAAGGGCGTGCGCATCGCCGGCATCGGCACCAATCTCGGCTGCTTCGGCGCCATCATGCCGACGCCGGAAAACCTTGGGCAGCTCGTCGCCCATGCCTACAAGACCGAGCGCCTGTCCGGCAAAAGCCTCGACGTGATTTCCGGCGGCGCCTCGTCGTCGCTGCCGCTGCTGCTCGAAGGCAGGCTGCCGGCCGGCATCAACAATCTGCGCGTCGGCGAGGCGATCCTGCAAGGTGGCGTCGAGACCTTCCGCGATGCGCCGTGGGCCGAGCTCGAACCCGATGCCTGCCGGCTGACCAGCGACATTATCGAGGTCAAGCTCAAGCCGTCACGGCCGATCGGCCAATCGGGCTACGACGCCTTCGGCAACCAGCCGGTCTTCCCCGACGAAGGCGACAGGCTGCGCGCCATCGCCAATATCGGCCGCGAGGACGTGCTGGTCGAGGGGCTGACGCCGATCGCCAGGGGGATCCGGGTGCTGGGCGCCTCCAGCGACCATCTGCTTTTGGACGTCGCCGATGCCGACCCGCCGCTGGCCGTCGGCGACCGCGTCGCCTTCCGCATGAGCTATGGCGCCATGCTTTTGGCAATGACCTCGGAATATGTCGAGAAGGCCCCGATGCACGACGTCGAGGATTTTTCCGGCCGCAAGATGGTGCAGATCACGGCCGAACCTGGAGCCGCCGGCATCCTGGCCCGGGAAGGCACCGGCGCGCGGCTGGAGGCGATGAATTTCGACGTCGTCGAATTGGCCGATATCGAGCGGCCGCCATCGGGACTGGTCCGGCTGACCGCCGGCGCCGATCGTCGCGTCGCGCACAAGGCGCTGACCGCGACGGCGCGAGCCACGCATTCCTTCGGCCTGATCTGGATCGATTCCATCGCCGCCCTGATGCCGGAGGACGAGGACGGCATCGACCTGCCGGAAGGCTCGGTCCTGGCGCGCACCCTCGGCCTCGATCACAAGGCGGGCGCGCTGCAGCCGCAGCTGTCGCCGGAGAATGTCGTCATCGTCGGCCTGCGCCACGCCGATCCGGCCGAGGCGCGGGTGCTGAAGGATTCGCGCGTCTCCGCCTTCACCATGACCGACATCGACGCCATGGGCATGCGCGACCTGATGCATGAAGCGATCCGTATCGCCACATCAGGCACGCAAGGCTTTCATGTCAGCTATTCGCCGACCGCGACCGAATTCGCCGGCTGGGCTGCGGGCTCCGGTGGGCTGACCGTGCGCGAAACACATCAGGCGATGGAGGCGATCGCGCTCTCCGGCGGCTTGCTGTCGATGGATGTTTCGGGCCTGACGGCGGATCTGGAGCCGCGGATCGGCACCGACGCGGTCAACTTCGTCATGTCTGCCTTCGGCAAACGGATTCTCTGATCAGCCCTGCACTTCCACTGCCGCCCGCCATGCGCTGACATAGTCGACCCAGGCTGGGTCTATAGGCCGTTCTATTCTTTCGCCCTTGCCCTGTGCCATCAGTTGATCGGATGCCAGCAGCGCCGCGCCGATGCTGGTGCCGGTGGCGGCCTCGGACGCAACCACGGCGCGCGCCGTGGCTGCCGCCAGCATGCCGACAAAGAGCCGGTTGCGGGCAAAGGGGCCTTCGACAGTGGTCGGGCCGTCGGCGCCGATCAGGTCGAGGCAGGTCGCCGTCATCAGCGCCAGATAGAACGAGATAGCGGCAAAGCGCTGGCCATTGTTGATGCCGTCGGCGTTGAGCCATGCCGCGGCATGGTGCGGGAACGGCCCCGAACCTTGCTGGGTCGACGGCAGCAGCAGCGTCTTTCGCGCCAGCACGGCGCCGACATCGGCTTCGGTCCACGGCTCCGGCTGGTCCTTTGTCAGCACCGAAAACTCGCGGCCGCCCATGAAGCGCGCCGAGGGAACGGGATCACCGAGCGCGTTGACATTGACCAGCGTGTCGCGCGCGGCATCCAGCGCAATCTGTTTGCCGCCGACCGCCATCGATACCACCCAGGTGCCGGTCGAGACGACGGAGAAAGGCGGCTTGTCGGAGAGAAGATGCGGCAGCAGCGAGGCGTTGGAATCATGCAGGCCGCAGAACACCGGCGTGTGCGGATCCAGTCCGGTTCGCACAGCAACGGTGGGCAGGATCGGGCCGAGGCGATCGCTGGCCGGCCGCACCGGCGCCATCAGGCTCCGCCACTCCAGCCTGTCGACCAGGGATGAAAAATCCGCCGTCCACGGGTTCCACAGGTCGGTGTGGCAGCCGAGCGAGGTGACCTCGTTGGCGGCGATGCCGGTCAGGCGCAAGGCCCAGTATTGCGGGTACATCAGCAGCGCCGCGGCCCTGGCGAATTCCGCCGGGAAGCTCTTCTGCTGCCAGAAGAATTGTGCTCCGAGATTGAGGCCGAGCGGCAGGCGCGGCGTGCCGGTCTCGGCAAAAGGCGGGCGGATCGCGTCGTAATCCTCGGCCATCCCGTCGGGGCCGTCGAACTCATAGTCGAGCACCGGCAGCACCAGTTCACCCGCCGCGTCGACCAGCACGCCGGTCGCGCCATGGGTGGTGATCGAAATGGCGTCGATGCGCTGTTCGCGGTTGAGGCCGGCAAGGCTTTCGAGGATGAATGCCCACAGTGCCTCGACATCGTGATGTGGGTAAGGCGCCTGCCGCACCGGCGCATTCGCCATGCGGCGCAGCGCCACCTCGCTCAACGCAGCGAGGTCGACCAGCGCCACCTTGGCGTTGGTCTTGCCTATGTCGATGACGGCGATGTGGCGCATCGCAGTCATGCCATATGGAACATTGTTTCCAGCTTCACGGCCACCGGCTCGTTGTCCGGCCTGGTTTCCATGATGTCGGCCATGTGGGCCCACCAGCGCTGCATCACCGAATGCCCGGGCAATTCGTCCATGCGGTGGTCGTCTTGCCGCCACAGCACACCGAACAGGATATTGGTCTCCTCGTCGAGATGGATGGAATAATCGGAGACGCCGGCCTGCTTCAGCAGCGCGACCAGCGACGGCCAGATCTCGTCATGGCGCTTCTTGTACTCTGCCTTCATGCCGGGCTTCAGCTTCATCTTGAACGCGTATTTCTCGGCCATCAACGCCCTCCGCGCAGCCGCCGCCAGACGATCGGCAAGGCGATGACGATGATCAGCAGCAGGCCGATGAAGATCGACATGACGATGCCCGGCACATTGAGCAGGCCGAGCCCGAAGGTCACCAGCCCCATGATGAAGGCGGCGAGCACGACGCCCAGAATGCTGCCGGCGCCACCGAGGATACTGACGCCGCCGAGCACCACCATGGTGATGACTTCCAGCTCGTAGCCCTGTGCGATCGAGGGCCGCGTCGAACCGAGGCGCGAGGTGATCAGCACCGAGGCGATGCCCGACATCAGCCCGGTCAGGCAAAACAGGATGAACTTGGTGCGGCCGACGCGCACGCCGGAAAATTGCGCAGCGACCGGATTGTTGCCGATGGCGAAGACGCGTCGGCCGAAACTCGTGCGGTGCAAGAGGAACCAGTAGACGACAGCCGCGATCAGGAACAGCACCAGCTCGAACGACACCACCCACCAGACATAGCCCTGGCCGAAGAAGGCGAAGCTTGAGGGATAGCCTTTGTAGGCCTGGTCGCCGAGGATGATGAAGGCGATGCCGCGAAACAGGCTCATCGTGCCGATGGTGACGACGATCGAGGGCAGGCCGAGCCTTGTCACCAGCAGACCGTTGAAGGCGCCGCAGCCGAGCCCGACAACGATGCCGATTGCCACCAGCACTGGCGTGCCGGCGCCGGCCTGCACCGCCATGCCCATCATGGTCGACGCCAGCGCAATGATGGCGGCCACCGACAGATCGATCTCGCCCGAGATGATCAGCAGCGCCATGGCGAAGGCGATCAGGCCCTTCTCGGTGAAATTGAAGGTCAGATCGGACAGCGAGTACGGGTCGAGGAAATAGGGCGAGGCGAAGCTGTTGATGGCGAAGATGGCGACGGCCACCACGACCAGCAGCGCTTCCCAGGAAAAGATCGCCGAACGCAGCGGCTTGTCGAGCCGGTCGGGAATGTGGCGCGGGGCAGGGATGTCGGTCACGCCTCCACCTTTCTGAGGATGATGCGGCCTTGCTGGCGCTCGCCGCGCGCATTGAGCACGACGGCCAGAATGATTGCGCTGCCCGAAATCGCCATCTGCCAGAAAGGCGAGATGTTGATGACCGGCAGCGCATTGGAGATGATGCCGAGGAACAGTGCGCCTAATACCGCGCCGCCGACCGAGCCGATGCCGCCGGCGATCGAGATGCCGCCGATGACGCAGGCGGCGATGATGTTGAGCTCATAGCCATTGGCGACCTCGACCGAGGCGATCACGTAGCGCGAGATCCAGAGATAGCCTGACAGGCCGCCAATCATGCCGGAGATGCAGAAGACGATGAATTTCGTCCGGCCGACATCGATGCCGGCATAGACGGACGCCGTCGGGTTGACGCCGATCGCGTAGATCGAGCGGCCGAGCGCGGTGCGTGTCATCACAACGAAGAACAGCGCAATGACCAGGATGGCGATCCACGACAGCACCGGAATGCCGAGGAAGGCCGCGCGCTGGAAGCCGATGAACTCCGGGCTCATCTTGTCGGCATTGACCCAGGCACCGCCGGACAGGACGAAGGTGGCGCCGCGATAGATGGTCAGTGTGCCCAAAGTCACCACGATCGAGGGAATGTTCAGCCGCCAGACCAAAAGGCCGTTGATGGCGCCGAGCACCAGGCCGACGACCAGCGCAATGACGATCAGCAGCGGGATCGGGATCGCCGGATGCGCGGCGTTCAGCATCGCCACCACCATGCCGGTGAAGCAGAGGTTGGACGCCATCGACAGGTCGATCGACCGGGTCAGGATGACCACCATCTGGCCAAGCGCCAGGATCATCAGGATCGAGGTGTCGTTGAACACCTGGCGCAGATTGGCCGGATCGGCGAAGGCCGGAAAACGTGTCGAGATCAGCCCGATCAAGACGATGATGGCAGCAGCCAGCCAGATTTCGCGGTATTTGAGGAAAGCCTTCATGCCGCGATCCCTGCTGCCGTCCGAACCAGCGTCTCGGCGTCCAGCTCCTTGTTGTCGTAGACCGCCGCGACAAGCCCCTCGCGCATGACCACGACACGGTCGGACATGCCGAGGATTTCGGGCAGCTCGGACGACACCATGATCACCGACAGGCCTTGCGCCACCAACTCGGCCATGAAGCCGTGCACGGCGGCCTTCGAGCCGATGTCGATGCCCTTGGTCGGCTCGTCCAGGATGATCACCTTGGGCGACGTCGCCAGCCATTTGGCGATGACGATCTTCTGCTGGTTGCCGCCCGACAGCGTGCCGACATCCTGGCTGAGCGAAGAGGCCCTGAGGTCGAGTCGCTCGGTGTAGGAGCGGGCCAGATCGAACTCCTCCGACAGCCGCAGCAGGCCGGACTTCGACGTGCGCTTGAGCGAAGGCAGCGAGACGTTCTGGAAGATCGGCAGGCCGATCACCACGCCTTGCTTGCCGCGTTCTTCCGGTACGTAGACGATGCCGGCATCGATCGAATCCGCAGCCGATTTCGGCGCGATCGTCTTGCCTTCCAGCGTGATCGTGCCGGCTGAGGTGCGGGTGATGCCCGATATCGCCTGCATCACCTCGCTGCGGCCGGCGCCGACAAGGCCGTAAAAGCCGAGGATCTCGCCCTTGTGCAGTTCGAAGCCGATATCGTTGAATTCGGTCGGATGCGACAGGCCGGAAACGGAGAGCACCGGTGCGCCGATCTCGGCCTTGCGCTGCGGGAAGATGTGATCGACCGCGCGGCCGACCATCAGGCGCACGATCTGGCTCTGGCCGGCATCCTTGATCAGGCCTTCGCCGACCATCTCGCCATCGCGGAACACCGTGTAGCGGTCGGCGATACGGTAGATCTCGTCGAACTTGTGGCTGATGAACAGGATCGCCTTGCCATCGCTCTTGAGGAATTCGATCAGCAAAAAGAGCTCCTCGATCTCCTTCATGGAAAGCGCCGCGGTCGGCTCATCCATGATGACGATCTGCGCGTCGATCGACATGGCACGCGCAACCGCGACCAGATGCTTGTTGGCGATGCCGAGGTCCTTCAGCCGCGCGTCGGCGTCGATATGGCCGGCATGCATGGTGTCCAGCACTTCGCGCGCATTCTTGCGCATCGTGCGCCAGTCGATGGTGCCGAAACGCGTGCGTGGCGCGTGGCCGAGAAAGATGTTTTCGGCGACGCTCAGATCGTCGAACAGCACGGTTTCCTGGTGGATGGCGGTGACGCCATGGCCGAAGGCGGCATGCGCGCTGGGCAGGGTGACGGCGTGGCCGTCTATGCTGATCGTGCCCCCGTCGGGCTGGTAGATGCCGGTCATGATCTTGACCAGCGTCGACTTGCCGGCGCCGTTCTCGCCGATCAGCGCCGTCACCTGGCCCGGATAGAGCGACAGGCTGACATTGTGCAACGCGCGCACGCCGGGAAAGCTCTTGGAGATGCCGGACAGCGTCAGGCGTGGAGCCGGGGCCGGAGGCCGCTCCTTCACCGCGCCGTGTTGGGCTGTCGTGTCCATAGTCGTATCAAGCCCTGAAACAAGGTTCGTTTAAAGCCGCGGCGGGACGTGAGCCCCGCCGCGTCAGCTCTAGAGAACTCCAGATCAATAAATCTTGGAGAACTTTTCGATGTTCGACTTGTCGAACTGGAAGGGCGGAGCCATTGCAGCCGAGTTGGTGTCGTCGAGCGTGACCTTGCCGACGCGGCCGATCGACAGCGTGGCGCCGGGCTTGGCCTCTTCCTTCTTCACCGCCAGATCATGGGCGAGGTAGACGGCCGAGTAGCCGAGGTCGATCGGGTTCCACAGCGCAACCGCCTGGCTGGAACCGTTGTCGATGAACTTCTTGAACTCGGACGGCAGTGCGAGACCGGTGACATTGACCTTGCCGATCAGGTTCTCGTCGGTGACGACCTGGGCGGCGGCAACGACGCCGACGGTGGTCGGCGCGATGATCGCCTTCAGGTTCGGATAGGACTTCAACAGGCCCTTGGCTTCGTCGGTGCTCTTGGCCGAATCGTCATCGCCGTAGACGGTGGCGACGAGTTTGATCTTGGGGAACTTCTCCGGCAGGATCTTCTTGGCCGCGTCGATCCAGGCGTTCTGGTTGGTCGCGGTCGAGGAGGCCGACAGGATGGCGACCTCGCCGCCTTCCGGCAGGTGGTCGGCGGCGAGCTTGATGATGGTCTCGCCGATCAGGCCGGTGTCGGACGGGTTGAGGTGAAGCTGGCGACCTTCCTTGGCGACGCCCGAATCCCACGAGATGACAGTGATACCGCGTTCCATGGCCTTCTTCAGCACCGGCACCAGAGCATCGGCGTCATTGGCCGAAATGGCGATGGCGTTGACCTTCTGCGCGATCAGCGAATTGACCACTTCGATCTGCGCTTCGGCGGTCGCCTTGGTCGGGCCGGTGTAGATGATGTCGACATCGCCGAGTTCCTTGGCCGCCTCTTCGGCGCCCTTGTTGGCGGCATCGAAGAAGCCGTTGCCGAGCGACTTCACCACCAGCGCGATCTTGACGTTTTCGGCATAGGCGGCATTCACGAACATGGCGGCTGAGAATGCAGCCGTCACCATCAATTTCTTCAAGAAGCTCATCGAATTTCCTCCCTTGAGCGTTGCATTCCATCGCCGCTGCGAGCGCGAGTTGGCCTCAGGCCTGCAGTGAAGATTCTTCCTTGTTGGTTGCGGATGTGCGGGCGACGATCAGCGTCACGCCGGCGGTTTCCAGCATCTTGGCTTCGCGATCCTCGATGCCGTCATCGGTGATGACGGTGGCGATGCGCGACAGGCCGCACAGGATCAGGCTGGAGCGTTTGCGGAATTTCGAGGAATCGACCAGCACCACCAACTCGTCGGCCTGGTCGATCAGTTTCTGCTCCGCCTGGATCAAGAGCGGATCGCCTTCCATGAGGCCGAGCGGCCCCAGACCCTGCGCACCCATGAACATGCGGCGCGCATAGAAATTGCGCGTCACGTCGTTGTCGAAGGGCGACAGGATGATGTTCTGCTCGCGATAAATGGTGCCGCCCGACAGCATCACCGTATTCTTGGAGTGCTTGAGCAGGTGCTCGGCGATGGGGAACGAATTGGTGAAGATCGGCATGCGGCGGCCGGTCAGGAAATGCACCATCTGGAAGGTGGTGGTGCCGCCATTGATGATGATCGGTTCGCCGTCGTTGCACAGCTCGACCGCTTCACGCGCAATCGCCCGCTTCTGCGAGGCGTTGATGGTTTCATTGACGGAAAAGGGCCGGCCGGCCAGCCCGATGAACTGCGGCGGCGAGATTGCCTCGGCGCCGCCGCGCACGCGGCGCAGGCGCTTCTGGACGTGGAGAGCCGCGATATCGCGCCGGATCGTCGCCTCGGAGGACTCCGTCAGGTCGACCATCTCCTGCACCGTCACCACAGGCTTTTCCTGGACGGCGGACAGAATGATCCTGTGGCGCTCTTTTTCGTGCATGGTTCCTCCCTGCCCAGGCATCTAGGCACCCAAAACGCGCAGTGTCAATCATTTCCGATCATATAATTTCATTGTGCAGTGCAATATGATCGATATTGATCGTTTGTGATTGACAAGCCGACCGCTTCCGTGGAAATTCGGGGCCAAATGGCCGCGCCTTCTGCGTGCCTTCGGGAGGATTTCTTATGCTCGACAAGCGCACCGGCGCGCGCCTCGCCAATCTGTGGGACGAGGCCAAGGCTCACGCCATGAGCGGGCCGGAACTTCTGGTCTACCGTTCGAACACACTTGGTTCCGACAAGCGGGTCACCAACTATGGCGGCGGCAACACGTCGTCGAAGATCTGGCAGAAAGACCCGCTCACCGGCGAGGATGTCGAAGTGCTGTGGGTCAAGGGATCGGGCGGCGACAGCGCCTCGATCAAGCTGGACGGCTTTGCCACGCTCTACATGGACAAGCTGCGCGCGCTCAAAGGCCTCTATCGCGGCGTCGAGCACGAAGACGAGATGGTCGGCTTCCTGCCGCACTGCACCTTCAACCTCAATCCGCGTGCGGCTTCGATCGACACGCCGCTGCATGCCTACGTGCCGAAGCCCTTTGTCGACCACATGCATCCCGATGCCATCATCGCCATTGCCGCGGCGAAGGATTCGAAGGCGCTGACGAAAGAAATCTTCGGCGAGGCCATCGGCTGGCTGCCGTGGAAGCGCCCTGGCTTCGAACTTGGCCTGTGGCTGGAGAAATTCTGCCTCGAACACCCAGCCGCCAAGGGCGTCATCCTGGAAAGCCACGGCCTGTTCACCTGGGGCGACACCCCCAGGGAATGCTACGAGATGACGATCTCGGTGATCAACCAGGCGATCGAATGGTTCGAGCGCCGCTCCGAGGGTGTCGCTATCTTCGGCGGTGAAGCGGTCAAGTCGCTCGACGCCACTGAGCGCCGTGCCATCGCGGCCAAACTGATGCCGAGGATTCGCGGCCTGATCTCGGAAAGGAGCCACAAAGCAGGCCATTTCGACGATTCCACTGCTGTGCTCGAATTCGTCAACTCCAGGGATCTGCGCCCGCTGGCGGCACTCGGCACCTCATGCCCCGACCATTTCCTGCGCACCAAGATCCGCCCGCTGGTCATCGAATTCGATCCGGCAAAGCCCGATGTCGATGCCGTCATCGCGCGTCTTGCCGACGACATCGCCGAATATCGCGTTGGCTACCAGGCCTATTACGACAGCTGCAAGCATCCGGACTCGCCCGCCATCCGCGATCCCAATGCCGTCGTCTACCTGATGCCCGGCGTCGGCATGTTCACCTTCGCCGGCGACAAGGCGACGGCGCGCATTTCGGGCGAATTCTATGTCAACGCCATCAACGTCATGCGCGGCGCCTCCACCGTGTCGTCTTATGTCGGCCTGCCTGCACAGGAAGCCTTCGACATCGAGTACTGGCTGCTCGAAGACCTGAAGCTGCAGCGTATGCCGAAGCCGAAGTCGCTTGCCGGCCAGATCGCCCTGGTCACGGGTGGCGCCGGCGGCATCGGCCGCGCCACGGCCAACCGCCTGCTGCGCGAAGGCGCCTGCGTGGTGCTGGCCGACATCGACGAGACAGCACTGGCCAGCGCCAATGACGAACTGGCGAAAGTCTACGGCAGGGACTTCGTGCGGCCGGTGCTGATCAATGTCACCTCGGAGGAGCAGGTCATTTCGGGCTTTGCCGAGACAGCGGTCGAGTTCGGCGGCATCGACATTCTGGTGTCGAATGCAGGGCTGGCCTCCTCGGCGCCGATCGAGGAGACGACGCTGGCGCTGTGGAACAAGAACATGGACATCCTGTCGACCGGTTATTTCCTGGTCTCGCGGGAAGCGTTCCGGCTGTTCCGCGCGCAGAAGATTGGCGGCAACGTCGTCTTCGTCGCCTCCAAGAACGGCCTTGCCGCATCGCCGAACGCCGCCGCCTATTGCACCGCCAAGGCTGCCGAGATCCATCTCGCCCGCTGCCTGGCGCTGGAGGGCGCGGAGGCGCAGATCAGGGTCAATGTCGTCAACCCGGACGCGGTGCTGCGCGGCTCGAAGATCTGGACCGGCGAGTGGAAGGAACAGCGCGCCGCCGCCTACAAGATGTCGACCGACGATCTGGAGGAGCACTATCGCTCGCGTTCGATGCTGAAGCGCTCTGTCTTCCCGGAAGACATCGCAGAGGCGATCTATTTCCTGGCGTCCGACATGTCGGCCAAGTCGACCGGCAACATCATCAATGTCGACGCGGGCAACGCCCAGTCGTTCACGCGCTGAGCGGAGGGGACGATGGAACATATCATCTCCGCCGACCTCGTCGACAAGGACAACGCCGCGCGCAAGGCAAACCTCGAGCGCGACTACGCCTCGCTCGGCGAGCGGCTCGACCGTCGCGGCATCGCCATCGACGCTATCAGAGACAAGGTCGAGAAATTCGCGGTGGCGATCCCGTCCTGGGGCGTCGGCACCGGCGGCACGCGCTTTGCCCGCTTTCCCGGTGCCGGCGAGCCACGCGACATCTTCGACAAGATCGAGGATTGCGCCGTCATCCAGCAATTGACGCAGGCGACGCCGACCGTTTCCCTGCACATTCCGTGGGACAAGGCCGATCCGAACCGGCTGAAGCAAGCGGCCTCGCGCTTTGGCCTCGGCTTCGACGCCATGAACTCCAACACCTTTTCCGACGCCAAGGACCAGAAGCTCTCCTACAAATTCGGCTCGCTGGCGCATGCCGACGCCGGCACGCGCCGGCAAGCGGTCGAGCACAATCTCGAATGCATCGAGATCGGCAAGACGCTCGGCTCCAAGGCGCTGACGGTGTGGATCGGCGACGGTTCGAACTTTCCCGGCCAGGTCAATTTCGCCAAGGCATTCGAGCGCTATCTCGACGCCATGAAAGAGGTCTACGCCGGAC